>JAAUPO010000104.1 GCA_012033095.1 Synechococcaceae cyanobacterium RL_1_2
TTAGACATTTTCTCCATTAAACCCAAGGCTAAGAACGTGTTTGAAAAGTATCAAATGTTGTGGAGTCGCCCCCTAAATCCCCCCAATTTGGCGAACTTTATTACTTAAAATTTAGGTAATTTACCCCAGACTCAGGGAAAACGCATACTCCCCTTTTTTCGCAATAAGCAAAGTTAAACAAGCTTTTATTGAGAATAAAAATTTTAAAAAATTGCTGAAACTATTATTCTTTCGTTGTGTAAAAATTAGTATGCGTTTGCTCTAACCCCAGACTGGGGGGCAAGGGGGGCTTTTCAAACCCATGCTAAAATCCTTGCTCTCCTACTTCTGTATTACCTTCTGTATTACAAAATATTGAGACCCTAGGGGGTGGGGTTTACTCCCATCCCCTAAACCATCAGTACCCAATCACAATTCCTTGATCACCACTTGATGTCCTATCCCTATGGGGTTAGTCCCTTAGGAATAAAAATTTAATAACATCTAAAACTTAAATATCGATGGTTTACGCTCCCTGGAAGGATACCGTACAAATTTCTAAGTTATTTAATTCACGATCCTAAGTTCTATTTCATTTGATGTTCATTTAATTTTCATTAAAAAGCCCTTCTCCACGAACGGGAAGGGCTATCAAACACAATGATTTGAGAAGTGAGATTACAACACAGCGATAATTAATTCTATTTTCCTAAATTTTTAGCCATGTTACGGAACATATCCATGCTAGTAGCAGTTTTTCCACTTTAGAAGAACTAGGGCCAGGAATAGATTGCTCAGCCTCACTTGCTACTGCATCGAAGCTAGTGGTCGGAGTTACAGCTCCAGTATTGACATCATCGTTGATGTAGAGCTTTTTACCAGGCTTAACGTTAGGCTGTACATCAGCATAGGATTTAGTCGCAAAGGTCGGGTTGGTGCTGTTAATGGACTTGCGACCATTTTGAGCTAGCTCAAATTTATCTTCAGCGGAGATTTCCCGTACAGACTCTCCACCATCGGGGTTACTAGCACCTTTAGCAAAGGTTCTTTTGACCTTGATTTTTTGCGCATGTAGTTGATGTCGCCTAGGGTTTTAGCTTCATCGGGGGGGAGGAAGAAATCAGCCATGGTTTATATATCCTTATGAGATCTATAATGTTTTACTTATTATATATTTAATATATTAATTAGAAATTCTACAAAAAACTTAAAACTTTACCAATAAAAAAAGTATAGTTTACAATTCTTTGCTTTTTTGTATGACCAACAAAGATAAAAGCCCTAATGAAAGGGACTTGCTTCCTGGCCAAAATCAGCAATATTCGCTACCATGCAAGGATTAATTAATATTTGTTGATATGGTTCCCATGATGGCAAGCGTAAGTTTAATTAAAGCTGATTCCTATGAAGTTCAGGCTTTACGTCAGTCGATTGAAACGTTGTTAGCTCCATTAGGGGGCATTGGAGCCTTTGTCAAACCGGGCGATCGCGTCTTACTCAAGCCAAATTTATTAACCGGTAGCGTACCCACCAAAGAATGTGTCACCAGGCCGGAGCTGGTTTATTGCGTTGGCCAGATGGTTCAGGAAGTTGGTGGCCAACCCTTTATGGGGGATAGCCCGGCTTTTGGTTCTGCGAAAGGGGTAGCGAAAAATAACGGTTATTTGCCTTGGTTAGAAGAGCTAAATATTCCAGTAGTCGAGTTTAACGGCGATCGCTATGGGGTGAATAATGACAATTTTGATAATTTACGCCTATCCAAAGAAGCCATGGCGGCGGATGTGGTGATTAACTTACCCAAAGTAAAATCCCACATGCAACTCACCATGACCATGGCGGTTAAAAATTTATTTGGGTGTGTCCCCGGTAAAATGAAAGCTTGGTGGCACATGGAAGCGGGTAAAGACCCCGATCGCTTTGCCCAAATGCTCATTGCCACGGCCCAAGCCATTAACCCCCAATTAACGATAGTCGATGGCATCATTGGCCATGGTGGTAATGGGCCCAGCGCAGGGGAGCCCCATCCCTTGGGTTTACTTGCCGCCAGTAGGGATATTTTTGCCCTAGATCGGGCTTTAGTCGATATCGTCAAAGTGGATCCCATGGCCGTGCCCACCATCAAAGCCGCGATCGCCCTGGGTTTATGTTCTGACACCTCAGCTATTGATTTTCCGCTATTGACCCCATCCGACTTAACCGTTAATCATTGGCCTCTACCGACAAAAATGATGCCCATTGATTTTGCCCTTCCTAGGGTTGTGAGATCCCTATTCAAGAGTCTTTACATCAAATTTATCAAAGAACCAATGAAAGCCTATACCGGTAGTTAAATGTAGCGGGTTTCACCATTGTTGATAACAAGCCAATGGGACTTAGAATGGGTTTGAAAAGCCCCCCTTGCGCCCCAGTCTGGGGAAAATTACCTAAATTTTAAGCAATAAAGTTCGCCAATTTGGGGGATTTAGGGGGCGACTCCACAACATTTGATACTGTTCAAACATGTTCTTAGAATCCTTGTCCCCTTTTCAGAAGTTTAAGCCAGGAAAATCCTGTAAAGGTAAATCGGATTTCACGATATGCATGCCTGCTTGGGTAAAGCGATCGAAGGCTTGATCTGCTTGGGCAGTGAAGTCAATCACTCCGGGTACCACGACGGGGGAAGTGCAATCTTCGAGTAAATAAACTTTTTGGGCGAGGGCGGGATCAATGGTTAAAATCTCGGTGAGGAGATCGTCGATCGTCCAGGCCACACAATGGCTTTTGGCTTGACCAGCAATAATGACGGCATCAAAATTCAGTAATTTTTGTAAAAAGCGGGTATTTTTTTGGGCGATAGGTCGGCCGCTACCGTCTTCTAATACTTCGGGTCTGAGAACGGAATAATTTTCGGTGAGGGGGTTACCACCTTTAATTTCAAAGTTGGTTTGGCTATGGCGGACAACGTTATGGAAGAAAAATGCTTCTTCGACGGACGACACCAGGGCGTGGCCGATGCCCCCTAACATGGCGTGATAGGGCCAAACGGTGAGGGGATATTTCCCTGCTTGGGTTAACTTTTCTACGTAGTGGTAGGCGTGTTTTTGTAAACCCAGGTAATTTCCTTTGGCCACACTGTGGGCGATCGCGGGATTAACTTGCCAAATTCCCTTTTGGACATCATCAAGGGTAATCATGGTGGCGGCGGGTATCGGATGTTCCCCCTGATCATTAACCCAAAATAAAGGGTGAAAAATTTGCATGGTGGTGTGGGTATCCATGGTGGGGGCAATTTCGGTAATTAATCCCAAATTTTGATAGACAAATTCACAGAGGCGAATATTGTCATCGATCGCGCCTCGCCCAGAACTCCCCCCCACAAATAATTCAAAATCTGGCTGACAAAAGGTATTTTGCACATCGATCGCCATTAAACAGACCTTCACGCGATCGGTGACAGCCGGTTTAATTTGCCATTTTTTTGCCCATGCTTCGGCTTCCTGGGCGCGATCGAGGTAGGGTACTCGCCAAACTTTACTTACCAGATCGGGATCAAAAAAACTGGGTAACGGTAACAAATTAGTGGAATTGTTGATAGTAACCATGGGAAAAGGCTTAATGTGTTTTTTACACCTTTAATTATAGTGTTTTAATTACACTATGTCAAGGAGCAGGAAAAAACATCGCGATCGTCGATAAAGCATAGTCTTTTGAAATAATTATGGGAAATAAACAGAGCTGAAATCAGCCTATGGCAAGGGATAAAATCCCACACTAAAGCTAATTAACTATATTTGTAGGTATAGCCAATTTGATCGCAACAGATTAATCACGGTAAAAACCGAACTACGTAAGCTTGTTACCCCTTAAAACTGTCCTGATATTTATGGCTATAATAACTAGCTATAACTATGTAACCAGGGTGCTAGGAATTAATGGCTGCCGCAGGATGACCTTGAATAACATCATCAATTAACCCATATTCCTTCGCTTCTTCAGCGGACATAAAGAAGTCCCGCTCTGTATCTTCTTCAATTTTATCCAAGGGCTGGCTAGTATGGTTAGCAAGATGAAGATTTAGTTGTTTTTCAAATACAGAATTTCTTTAGCTTGAATTTCAATATCCGTTGCCTGGCCTTGGGCCCCCCTAGGGGTTGGTGAATCATAATACGGGAGTTAGGTAAGCTAAAACGTTTACCCTTTGCCCCTGCACTTAATAAAAATGCCCCCATACTAGCTGCCAAACCAATGCAGATGGTGGACACATCCGGCTTGATTTGATTCATGGTGTCAAACATCCCTAAACCCGCTGACACTGAGCCCCCAGGGGAATTGATATAGAGATAAATGTCTTTGTCTGGATCTTCAGCTTCTAAGTAAAGTAATTGGGCTACAACTAAGTTAGCCAGTTCGTCCGTAACCTGTTGACCGAGGAACACAATCCGTTCCCTTAAGAGTCGGGAGTAAATATCGAAGGCGCGATCGCCTTTACCAGAACTTTCAATAACTGTAGGTATCATGCAGGGAACTTAAGATTGTATTTTTTTAGTTAAGATAACAAATTCTAAAAATTTTATTAACGTTACCTAAGTAATAAATAAAATTTTAAAATCTACTAATTGCTTGGTAACTGACGTAATAAATCGAGTGAAACTGAGGAGCCAGCATTGCTAATGCTAGAACACTGGGAGGGGATGAAAACCCTCAACTCATAGTTATAGAACGAACAATTTCAACAGTTTAAGCTTATTTAAACTCATCCAAAAGATTCAAAAAAATAATTAAAATGATTTAATGATTTAAATTATTTTTGAATATTTTTGAACTTTTAGTCCTGATTACTAGAGTCCTTGGATTTAGGTTCAATCTGTTCCGTTTCAGGACAATCATCAGAGATGTTTAATTCTCCCCCAAGACGAGAAACAGAGGCAATTTTCTGGTTAATGGCGCCAATACTTTCTAGGCGTACCATTTCTTCCCAGGAGCTCACTTCATCTTCATCATCGGTTTCATAGCGGATCGTAACAATGTCCCCTTCCAAAGAAACAATGGTGGCACCGTCAATCCAACGTTGTTGATCTCGTAAGAAAACGCATACTTCCCGACCATCTGAACAAAGCTGATAAATCTTACGGTGTAGCATAGGTTTCTCCTCTCTAATATGAAACCCTAGGAAAGGGCTTGCCATCTTACTATATTAATACATTCTTACGAAAAGCATCGGTACATAAAAAACAGACCCCATGGTTAGGATCTGTTGTGGGGTGACGATCGCGATCGCGCAAGGCCCCCATCTGTAACGGGAAACCATGGGGAAAGGGTGAGTGTATCTTCATTTCACACTTTTATCTCCTTGGCCTTTAGTGTAATTATCCCGATCGCATCAAAAATCAAAATTTTCAGATTACAAACAATATCTTGTTAAATGTAATTTTTAAAATTCAATAAATTCAATATTTTGATTTTGTTTGTTGAACTAAAAATTACGATCATTCGCTTTGAAGCTTGGGTTTGATGGTCGGTTTGGGGGGAGTAACAGCGGAACTACGGGAACGCTTACGACGACGACTGGGTACTCCTTTCTCCGGGCTAGTACTAGGAGCACTGGTTTCTGATTTGGCGTTTAAGCTATATCCAAAGATATCTAGGCAAACATTAGTACCGTCTATCTTCCCAGTGGTTTCTAATACATGGCGCACGGCTTGGATCGATTTTTCCATGGAACCATGGAGATTTTCTTGATCCTGTTCACCAAAAGCCAACCTAATCCAGAGTTTGTTTTGGCTAGGAATACTTTCGCAATCAATGGCAATTTTTTCTGGAACTTCTACAAAGGGCTCCAGTAAAAATTTGGCTAAGTTTAAATATTTTTGGTAAATGGGTTCAAGGGCTTTGACTTGACTGGATTGCTGAGAACTAGGCATTTAACTGTTCAAACACTTGGGCTTTTTTCAGAATACTTCTTACGGTCTCAGAGGGTTGGGCTCCTTGCTTAAGTCTAGTTACGATCGCCGGCACATTAAGTCTAGTTTCGTCGGTTCTGGGGTTATAAAAGCCTAATTCTTCTAGAGGACGACCATCTCTACGGGTAGAACTCTCGACGGCGATAATACGATAGCTAACTTCTCTTTTTTTACCAAATCTCTTTAGACGTAGTTTAACCATGGAATTTTTCGGTTGATTTTATGGGTATCTTAAAATTATCTAGAATGGGCAGTACTAATTGCACAAGTTATTAATAATATCCCAATAGCTTTATTTAGTCTATGGTTTGTGTCGATCGCTACGCTTTTAATTTAGCCGTTTGCCATAGTCGGATCGCTTACCCCCACGAAGCTTGTGGGTTATTAATTGGGAGGAGAGACCAAAAAGAACAATTTGAACAATTTAATGGCCCATCCTGGGATGGCTCAAGCCAAAATTTAATTTTAATTAGTTTACCTACCCCAACAGTTGGGCTGAGTTTGCCTCCGATCTACCCCTAGCTGCTGGTTCCCCTCGCGATCGCTTTGCCATCGCTCCATGGATTTTACTTAAAACCCAACAACGATTGAGGGCTGATTCCCGTCAGGATTTAGCGATCGTCGGTATTTACCATTCCCACCCTGGGGGAAGTCCTATCCCTTCGAGCCATGATCTTCAGTTGGCTTGGCCCCAATACAGTTACTGGATCATCGCCCTTGATGGCACCATGGAACCAGCGAAGGTAAAAAGCTGGCACCTCGTCCAAGATCATGGGTTTGAAGAAGAACCATTAACTTTCCGTTGAGATATGCAGGATGGATTAATCGCTAAGGATTATGGCTTATCCCAGCGCAATCAGGGCAAAATGGATTTCTATTTAGACCGCGATCGCCTTAGGGCTGAAATTCTCAACTGCTGGTAACTAACAAAACTGATAAAATCGTCACTATTATTTTCACGTTATCCGCAACCAGTGGGGGAACAATCTCAACCATGAGAATCAATGTAGTCAAACAAGCCAAACTTTGGTGGTTTATTTCCAGTGGCGTTATTCTCGCTAGTATTGCTGCCATGGCTATATCTTGGACTACCATCGATGCCCCCCTCAGACCTAGTTTAGATTTTGTCGGTGGGACGAAATTACAGTTAACCCTAGATTGTTCCATCGAGGGTAATTGCGACCAGCCCCTGACCACAGCAGAAGTACAGGCAATTTTAGATGAGCAAGCCATTGGAAAAAGTAGTGTGCAGATCGTGGATGATTACACCCTATCCGTGCGCACCCCGAGTTTAGATGTCAATCAAAGAACTGCCCTACAAACGACCATCAGTCAAGAGATTGGCGCTTTTGATCCCCAAAGCATTTCCATTGATACCGTGGGCCCCACGATCGGGAAGCAACTATTTGTCTCAGGACTGTTAGCGTTAGGGGCTTCCATGGCGGGCATCATCATTTACTTAACCTTAAGGTTCCAATTTGATTATGCGTTCTTTGCCATTTTGGCCCTATT
>JAAUPO010000105.1 GCA_012033095.1 Synechococcaceae cyanobacterium RL_1_2
TTCGATGTAATACCTAGGTTTAACTCAGGAGTTAAGGCCACGATCGCTAAGGGAAAGCCGATACAGGCTTAAAACCATAGTGATGGCCCTTAAATTCCTGGTTGTTTCTAGTTTTTTCTCTTTGTCATTGCTTTCATTTTTTTATTTAGTGGGACTTAAACAAAAAAGAGTGCTCAACAAATCTAAAAGCCTTATGTAGCAAAAATTTAACTTCAAAATAGTTGATAGTTGAATGCTTGATCGATACTAGGTTTGACTAAATTTAGCCCCTTGGACGTAATAGCCCTTGTCCTGCAAGCTTTTGGGTATTGCTAACTTCAAAAAATGTTTAAGTCCCATTCGTTTTACTGGGTTCCTTTCGACATTTGCCGCGATCGTGGCAGCCAACGACGATCCTCAAGACCCTCATTAATCAGTGATTTTATGACTACAACCGTACACCAAGAAAGAAGGTGGCAAGACTATTTCACCTTCAACACCGATCACAAAGTGATTGGGATTCAATACATTTGGACTTCATTCTTTTTCTATTTTATTGGTGGGTTTATGGCTGAGGTCATGCGCACCGAACTATCCACCCCAGAACCGGATATTGTGCAGCCGGAGGTATATAACCAACTGCTCACCATGCACGGCACCATCATGATCTTTTTATGGGTGGTTCCCATGGGGGCCGCCTTTGCCAATTACCTGATTCCCCTAATGATTGGGGCGGAAGATATGGCTTTTCCTCGGTTAAATGCCCTTGCTTTCTGGCTTTTCCCCGTCGGTGGCATTTTGCTGATGAGTAGCTTTTTCATTGGCCCCGCCCAATCCGGTTGGACTGCTTACCCTCCCCTAAGTTTAATTTCAGGGGTATGGGGTCAAGAAATTTGGATTCTTAGTATTTTGTTGGTGGGAACTTCCTCTATTTTGGGGGCGATTAACTTTCTCACCACCATTTTATTAATGCGGATTCCTGATATGGATATCCACAGTATGCCTTTATTTTGTTGGGCAATGCTGGCTACTTCCGCCCTTGCGCTGCTTTCCACCCCAGTGCTAGCGGGGGCATTAGTGTTACTCTCCTTTGATTTGATTGCGGGCACTAATTTCTTTAACCCCGCTGGCGGTGGGGATCCGGTGGTGTACCAACATATGTTTTGGTTCTACTCCCATCCGGCGGTGTACATTATGGTTTTGCCCATCTTTGGGGTGATTTCGGAGGTAATCCCGATCCATGCCCGCAAGCCAATTTTTGGTTACCGCGCGATCGCGTATTCCAGTTTAACCATTAGCTTTTTAGGTTTAATCGTCTGGGCCCACCACATGTTTACCAGCGGTACTCCTGGGTGGTTAAGGATGTTTTTCATGGCGGCGACCATGTTAATTGCCGTACCGACTGGGATCAAAATTTTCAGTTGGTGTGCCACCCTTTGGCAGGGCAAAATTAGCCTCAATAGTGCCATGGTGTTTGCCATGGGCTTTCTCTCCTCCTTCCTAATTGGGGGCTTAAGCGGCGTGATGCTAGCGGCGGTGCCCTTTGATATTCATGTTCACGATACCTATTTTGTGGTAGCCCATTTCCATTATGTGTTGTTTGGGGGATCGGTGTTTGGCATTTTGCTGGCATTTACCACTGGTTCCCGAAAATGACAGGACGGATGGTTAATGAAACCCTGGGTCGTATCCATTTTGTGATGACTTTTGTTGGGTTTAATTTAACCTTTATGCCCATGCATAAATTAGGTTTAATTGGCATGAACCGACGCATTGCCCTGTATGACCCGATTTTTCAAGATCTTAACCAAGTTGTTTCCTTTGGTTCCTACATTCTGGCCGCATCCAGCATCCCCTTTGTGATCAATATGCTCTGGAGTCTGGCTAAGGGGGAAAAAGCCGCCCGTAATCCTTGGCGTGCCCTAACCTTAGAATGGCAAACCTCTTCTCCCCCCATTATTGAAAACTTCGAGGAAGAACCGGTACTCTGGGCTGGCCCCTATGATTACGGTATTGATACCGAAGAAACGGAAATGGAAGATGTGGAAGATCTCCTCGCTGAAGTGGGGGCTGAGTTGCGCTAAGCGATCGCGATCCTCCCAGGAGCCCCTAATTTAGCTTGAAAGGGTTTGGGGGCGATCGCAGTACTCCCTTTTTCGTATGTTCACGAATGTTCATTTAATCAAAATAACCTACGTCATTATTGAGCCATTACTAATCTATGCAAATAACTGAACCGTTAAATAGTAACCCGAGTAACCCGACTCCGGCAGAAACCTCCGGCCACCATAGCCATCCCGATCACCGGATGTTTGGATTATATTTATTCCTAATCGCCGAAAGTATGATCTTTTTGGGGTTATTTACCGCTTTTTTAATGTACAAAGCCATGATGCCCGTATGGCCACCGGAGGGCACCCCTGAATTAGAGTTAATTTTGCCCGGGGTTAACACCGTAATTCTGGTTTCCAGTAGTTTTGTCATGCACCGTGGCCAAGCCGCCATCAAAAAAAATGATGTGAAAGGATTGCAGTTTTGGTTTGGTTTAACCGCCGCCATGGGTTTAGTCTTTTTACTGGGCCAGGGTTATGAATATTTCCATGCGGAATTTGGCCTCACCACTAATCTGTTTGCTAGTTCCTTTTATGCCCTCACCGGTTTCCATGGTTTACACGTTACCTTTGGTTTAGCTCTAGTACTAGCGGTGCTCTGGCGATCGTTGCAAAGGGGAGCATTATTCCGATAAGTTAAACGATTTTGGGGTGGAAGCCGCTTGAACTTTATTGGCACTTCGTCGATGTCGTCTGGATCATTCTATTTGTCATCGTTTACATACTCTAGAACTTGCTAACGTTTTTAACTGCGATCAGGGCCATTGATGTCGTGATCGCCATGGTTTTTGTTAAGAATTCCTAAGGCAAATAAAACCACCTCAACCCCCAACTTTAATTAAGTGGGGGCTTTTTTTCACCCCGATACATTCCTAGCTACGAAATAACCCATCGATCGCTTGTAGGAAAACCGTGGGTATCTTAAAACCAAAGTTATGATGAATAACAGCCATTGCTCCACCTAAACCATGATCTTATCCCAACTCCTCGATCGGGTAGGGGATTATAACCCCCAACTTTTACGAGAACTAAAAGGCCGCCTCATTCCCCGAAATATTTATCTTGTGATCGGGTTTTCCCTAATTCTGCAAGCTTTAATCCTCATTATCGCCCAACAGCCTCAAGGAACCCATTGGACTGGGGTCTTTCAAACCCTCCACCATTTAATTCCCCTGATCTTGCTGCCCGGCTGTATTTATGCGTTGAGCACTGATCTAATCAAAGAAGAACAACGGGGCACCCTTGATTTTATCCGCCTAACGCCCCAGCCTAGCAGTAATATTTTAATGGGCAAAATATTAGGAGTTTCTGCCCTAGTCTTGTTGGGATGCCTGTCTTTGATTCCCCTCCATTTTTTGGCCGGAATCTATGCCGATATCCAGGGAACTTGGTTGATCGGGATCTATTTGTTTTGGGGTTTAAGTGTTGCCCTCTTTAGTACGATCGCCATCGGGATGATTCAAAATGCTGCAGTGGCTCAACAGTTAATCCACAAGCAAAATATTTTAAATGGGACAGCGGCTTTTTCCGGCTTAGCATCATTTTTTATTGCGTCGGGGTACTGCGCATTTTTTAATTTATTCCTGGGCATTTATCAGGAGGATTTTATCCTATTTAAATGGTTCTTTTTGCCGGTGGGAGGCAATTTCACTTTAGGTTATCTCTGGTTAATGACAACGATCGCGGGGTTAACCTATGGTTGTTGGGTCGGGATTAATCGGCGTTTTCGTAATACTAACCACAGTTTATACACCAAAGCCCAAAGTTATATTGCCATGGCAGCGTTACAACTATGGTTTGTCGGTTTTTTCTTTCCCGTGGATGCCAACGCCAATTTTAGTAATTCCCCCCAGGTTATAGGCTTATTTTGGGTTAGTTTTGCCTGTCCGCTCCTATTACTCCTGGTTAATCAAGCCATTACCCCCTCCCGCCAATATTTATTAGAATGGGCCAGATACCGTCAGCTTAAGGAGTTATGGCCAGATTTATTATGGGCCGAAAAAAGTCCAACGGTGATCGCCCTAGGGATTAATATCGCGATCGTGATCGGGGTCTGGTCATTGTGGTTGTTGGCGTTACCATGGAATTTTTTTGATGGTAATCAACAGACTGTAACCTTTGGCCTTGCTTGGTTCATCTGTCTCCTCACCATGGTATCGGTATGGATTTACGGTGTGATCTCCCAATGGTTATTAATGTCAATCAAACCCCAACATGGCATCAAGGTACCGATCGAAACCCAAGCTACTTTCACCACCATCATGGTGATGGGGATTCCCACCATTGTGGCCTTAGTAACGAAGGTGCCTTTATTTTGGGCTTTTACCCCCTTTCCTGCCCTAATGCTTATTAGCGGCTCTAAGCCGATGGCATTGGTGCTGTTAGGTTTGCAATTAATCCTAGGGATATTAACCTTCAAGGGTTTTAACCAATGCCTAAAACGCCTAGGGCAATCGGAAACTAAAGATTTATTAACCTCTTCTAACCTAACTAGATTTAACTAAGGAGCCACCGTTAGCTATGATGCAAAATTTAATCGATCGCTTAGGGGAATTTAACCCCCAATTATTTCGAGAAATAAAGGGAAGAATCATCCGCCGTAACATCTTTTTAACGATCGCGGGTTCGATTATTTTTCAATTTCTGATACTGATTGTACGCAACGGCCAACTACCTCGGCCCTACGAAGAGATGGCAGAATACTCCTATCCGATCTACAGTGGTTACTGCCTAGGGGGCAATGAACAGGCTTATTCCCGTAGTAATGTTTGTGACGTATTACAAAATGATTGGCACATTAATTGGCAATTATTTCACCTGGATAGCTTCGTGACTCTGGCGATCGCGAGTTATTTTATTTTGCTAGTAGCCGGCACTTACCTCCTGATCGCTGACTTAGCCAAAGAAGAACGTCGCCATACCCTCGATTTTTTACGACTCACCCCCCAATCTGCTTGGTCAATTATGACGGGTAAACTCTTGGGGGTACCGAGCTTAGTCTATCTATTTATTGCGCTTACTATCCCCTATCAATTGTTTAGTGCGATCGGAGCTAGCATTAATCCATTGATGTTAATGGGTTACGGCTTATTGGTGGCAGCCAGTGCGATGTTCTTTTTTACAGCGGGCATGTTTTTAGCTCTGATTGTGCCCTCCTCCGTTGGTTTTAAACCCTGGCTCGGCAGTGGAACCGTACTATTTTTTCTCTGGGTCAGCACCGCCATGATCCACAATAACTACGGGGATTTATCACCAATACCCCCATGGATTGGTTATTTTATATAATCCAGCCATTGGTTTACCTTACCTAATCGATAGCACGGGTTTATCTCCTGATGTGGTGGATTATTTCCATTTGGATAATTTTAGCCACTTAAAATTCTACCGCCTGTCCATGTGGTATCAATCCCTAACCGCGATCGGGTTTAGCATTATGACTTTAACCCTCGGAACCCTATGGCTAACCAAAGTAATTGAGCGACGTTTCCATAACCCTGTATCTACTCCCATTAGTAAAGGTCAGAGTTATGCCTTCTCCGCCTTTACCACATTTATGTTCCTGGGTTTCACCATCGAAGCTCAGCCCTGGGGAGGCTTTGGGGAAGGGATCTTTAACAATTTTCTGTTATTTTTTGTGCTCCATGCCATGTGACCCTTGCCTTAGTTGCCGGCCTGTCCACCCAACGTCAAAGTCTTTTGGATTGGTCGCGGTTCCGCACTGGCAAATTATCCTGGGATTTAATTTTGGGTCAAAAAAGCCCTGCTAATACCGCGATCGCCATTAATTTAGCCATTAGTGCCGCCATTTTGCTGCCGGTAATTATGGTGTTGCCCCTAGGCACTTATAAAGAACCTTTAATCTGGGGGGTGATTCTTCATTCCACCATGATTTTGTTGTACTGCGCGATCGTGCAACTACTGCTCTTGATCCCCATGAAAACCAACACGATCCTTGCCGCTGCGGCCATTGGCCTCATGACCATCGTGCCCCCAATCGTGTTAGGAATCCTTAACCTAGATCCCGATCGCCTTGCTGCCCCATGGCTATTTTCTGTCCTACCGGCGGTGGCCACAGAGTACGCCCCTTTGCCCCTCTTGTTTACCGCCGTAATTGGGGAATCCCTAGGAGTAATTATGCTTAATCTAGAGTTACATCGTCGCCTACGGGTATATGGTCAATCAGAATTTAAAACGTTGGTGAGTTCCTCCCATTAATCCTTTCCTGATTAGAGGCTGTTTATAAAGACAATTGAATTGGCATTTTGCCCCCAAAACTCACCAAATTGCGGGGACTGTGAATGATTTTTCAAGAATTTCTTCCCCACCATGGGGGACAGGGGGGTTTTATAAATCAGCCCTTAAGGACTATTCTTTATCACCATCACTCTTTAGTTGAACCGATCTAGATAAAAATAACCTGTCTTAAATATAATTAAGGCAAGTTATTTTTTTATTTGTACTTTATTTGCGATTGCATGTTACCCCTGTCTTAACCATGGCAATTTCCCTTGAAGAAAAAGATAGACAATACCGAATCGACTATGAGATTCTAGCGGATTGTTATGATTCCTATGAACAAGCTTCGGCCTGGTATTGTTATGCGGAAGACCATTTCAATAGCCCCTTTACTTCTTCCTATGATGGCAGTGAAGTGCAAGTAACGAGCCTTGCCTCGGAGGAAGAATGTGAAGAAGAATTAATGGTTAATATTTTGGTGGAAGGCGACGAAATTCCGGTACAGATGAACGCCATTGACCCCATAAATGCTGATGAAGAAACCACCCAGCTCGTTGCAGATTGGAAATATTGGCTTGAGCAAGGATATACTTTTGCCCCAGACTACGAGGATCAGGAAGAAGATTATTAACGGTTTCTTACTCTGTCTTCCATGGATATGGGTTAAGCGATATCGATCATCGTCATTGAACTATCCAAACCATCTAGCCATAGGTAAAAATGACAAAACCTTATTGTTGTAGGAGCAGACAGTAATTAAGGGATAGCAGTCATTGCCGCGATCGCGATAACATCAGGAATTTAATAAATTTGAGATTAAAAACTCGATCCTATTCTGTTCCCAGCATCAACTAAATCAATTATCGATTAGCCATTAAATGGGAGCATCTCACTTTTGCCGAAACACTACTCATCTTAGGAGTTGAAACCCCTATTTTGTCGTTAGCAAAGTAGGCAATTTACATAATTGAGATGCTCCCCATTAAATTCTAGTTAAACTCTATATTCCCCTAACCCCTTTGCACTCCCAATGAATGCCTTATCCTTTCCGACTTGGGTTGTCCATGTTTCCAGCGTAGCAGAATGGATT
>JAAUPO010000106.1 GCA_012033095.1 Synechococcaceae cyanobacterium RL_1_2
GTTTGTATGTCACAAAATTTCTAGGGCTTGTCATCATTTAAACCTGAAACTCTTCTTAGCTAAGGATTTCAGTTTAAAACTATACTTTCTGAACCTGGCTCAGGATCAACGTGTTAATGCTAATTGATGACATTCCCTAGGAATAGCTGATTTATAAAAATAATTTCTATAAATTAGCCGATCTTGGGATCAAAAAATTAATTTGTTCGTTAGGGTAAAAGGCGTAAGGCAATTTAGCGATTGAGTGGGAGCTTATTTACAAAGAAAACGGTAAAGTGTTGATTGACAAAGGTTATAAGCTTTATTCTAGTCAAGTTTATAAAAATAATTTCCTGAGCTTAGAACCCCACTGTGATCGATAGTGATCAATATTCTAGAGTCTTAATAGTTACTTTATAAATTAATCTCAGTTTTGGTTCTAAGGGGCTATTTTTAAAGGAGAAATACCTAACATGAAGAATGATAGCCCTAGCTAATGCGATCGCAACGGATTAATGATGCTTAAAACCCAACGACATAAGCTTTTTACCCCTTAGAAATATCCTGATACTTATGGCTATAGCTATAGCGTTGAGTTACAAGACAATTAAGCAACGGTAGTAGAATGGGGGTTTTGGCTTATCCCGAACTTAGATTACATTACTTCTGCCATTGGTCATGCTGGAGCTGTAAGGATATTGAGACCTGTAATAATTGACTATCCAGCGGTTTAACCGTCATGATCCTTGCTTGTATCGGACTACCCCGCAATTTAATCTAGACATCTGCCTTACTATTCCAGGGCTTACGCAAAAAATTTCGATTCTGTCCTGGAAACCATGATGTTGGGGATAATCGTTCAAGTAAGTCCCCAACATTTGGGGGATTTAGGGGGCTTGTGCGTAAATCCTATATTCACAAACAAGATCAAAAAAAAGGAGCAGTGGGGTTGCTCCTTTTCCAGTAAAAAACTTGTTATCGGTAAACAAGATTTAATTAGCGTTATTTTAATTAGCGTTTAGGTAAAAAGGCGATCGGGTTAGTGGCACCGCTACCTTTTGGATGAATTTCAAAATGGAGGTGGGGCCCAGTGCTAAAGCCAGTGCTTCCCATCTCAGAAATTTGTTGGCCTTTTTGGACAAATTGTCCCTTACTGACTAATAAACGGTTGTTATGGGCATACAGACTAACACTACCGTTAGCATGTTTGATTTTAACCAGATTACCGTAGCCACCAGAGTTCCAGCCAGAAAAAATGACTTCACCGGAAGCCGCTGCCATAATCGGTGTACCGATAGGAGCTGCGATATCAATTCCTCGGTGCATCCGACCCCAACGGGGGCCATAACCAGAAGTTAAGGTTCCTTTAGCGGGCCACATAAAGCCATCAAACTCAGCCGGAGCATCAGGGAGATAGCTTTCTGCGTCACGTAAACCAGGCAAGGAGGGGATTTGTTGATCCGGGGATACCTGAATACCAGGGTTATAGGTGCTGGTACTAATGGGAGCTGCGGCTAATAAATCAGGGGTCTGAGTATTAATCGCGGTGGATGGTTTGATGGCAGTGGCTGTATTGCCATTTTGGTTTAACTCTTCCCGTAGTTTCGAAACGTCCTGCCGAATATTTTCAAGATAGGGATTGGCATTTAAGGAAGCTTCTAGGCGAGCCCGATTCGTATTTTGAATACTGGCGGCGGCAATTTGAGTTGCTTCAGTTACAGGTAAAGTAATACTTCTGGCAGAGCCATTGGTGGGAATTACTAGATTTTGATCTACTTCAATCAAGTTAGGATCACTGATACTGTTAGCACGAATAAGCTCAGTGGCAGAAACGCCATAGTTACGAGCGATCGAGTTTAGGGTATCACCTTTTCTTACTCGATAGGAACCATCTTGGTTAGTAACGGCAGCCGTAGTAGGGGTGATATTCCTTCTAGGGATGGTACTAAACGGAGTAGCTTTAGCCGCAGGGGTATCTAGTTGAGGTACGGGGATGACCTGGGGCGTATCAATTCGAGGAAGTAAACTGGTTAATACCGGGGCATTTTGTTCTGCGTTAGCGAGGGTTGAGTTTAATTCAACAGCTTGGCGATCGCTGGCCACGGGGCTAATGGGATTAACCGTCGGTTTCGTTGCCTCAGCAGTATTAACCACTGGGGGGAACGTAGATGGGAATTGGTTCATTGAAATTGCGAAAATCTACGCTGGCAGAAATGTCAGGTAAAGCCGCGACAATTGTGTTTTGATCAACTTGACTATTGTCCGTGGCGGTATTTAGCTGATTAAGATCGGCGGCCAAGGTAGAGCGTTGTTCTTTGAGGTTATTTAGGGCAACCTCTTGACGATTTTGAAGTAGTTCATCTACTTTGCCCGAAACAACCACAGCTTTTTCTGTTTGTTTAGCAGCGGCGGTAATTGGGGCAGCAGAAATATTATTTTGGGTTTTATTTTGGGTTTGGGCGGAATCAGCATTTAGGGTTTTGTAGCTACCAGTGCTTTCGATCATTCCGTCCTGGGTAGGAATACTTAGGACTTCACCCACTTTTAAAACGGTGGATGGCTCAATGGCATTAGAAGCGGCAATGGATTCCGGTTGAATTTGATAGCTCTGGGAAAGGGACCAGAGGGTATCTCCGGGCTGCACTTCGTGTTGAACGAGGGGGACAGCTAGGGAAACGTCTAAAGTCGGTTTGTCAAGATTAAAGTTATTGCCAACGGGGTAGGGATCATTGGAGGTACTAGGTTGCACATTCCAATTAACTTCCTCAGGAGAGGCTTGATCAAGATCCAGGTTAGAAAAACTTGCCCTTGCTTCGGCACTTAATGGGTTCGCAGCCATGGCTCGCTGCTCATCGCCATGATTAGGTAATAGGATGCTTGTTGCTCCCATAGATAGAGCTAGACCGAGCATCGCGGCGGATTTACCAACTCGACTCTGACTACTGTTAGATTCAGTTAATTCTAGTTCGCAAGAACTAAAAAGTTCGAGCTGGCTTTCTTGCTTAGATGTGTCTTTCAAAAACAACCTCCTAGTTTGTTGATGAGCGCTTATTAATTCGTGGGCCAACTTAGTGGAACAGGAATTTTAAGCTTACCCAGTGACTATGTAAATAATTTGAGTATGTGATTTGTGTCACTGGCTTAATGAAAGTATACAAATTTTGGTTCTAGCAAACATTAACCCGAATGGAAGAAATAGACAAGGGGCATTTGGTATAAACGGATACATTTTGCTTGGGGCAGCATCACAATTGAGGCAACAAATCGGAAACAATATGACGATATATCCGATTTACTTATGGCTGCTATAATGCTTGTACACCAAGACTTTCGTTGACAATAGAAGGTTGCTTTTTCCTTTAAAAAAAGTGTAAATAGAGGGCATTGATGACAAAAACCTATCGATAATCTTAGGTTTCAGCCTAGGGGGATCGATAGGAATTGCTTATTATTCTTGTCAAACTATGTATCTTTTGATACAGAAATTTTTTCTATAAGTCTAACTTTTTTGTGGTTTTGCGGTAATTTGCCGTAGGCTTTCGAAGAGGGTTACGGCGGCACTGACTGACAGATTAAGGCTTCTCACGTGTTTTCCTGCCATGGGAATAATTAAAAGATCGTCGCATTGGGCTTTTAACTCTGGGGGCTAACCCTTTACTTTCGCTCCCAAAAATCAACCAGTCATCTGGACGAAAAGTATATTCGGTATAGCTTTGCTCCGCATAAACACTGAGGGCAATCATTCGACCACCGATCGCGGCGCGGTGGACCAAAAAATGATTAGTGTCTTCATGGTAATGGAGATCCACGTGGGGCCAGTAATCTAAACCGGCTCGTTTTAAATAGCGATCGCTTAATTCAAAGCCCAGGGGTGCAACTAGATGTAGGGCAGTATTTGTAGCGGCACAGGTACGGGCGATATTACCGGTATTGGGGGGGATTTCCGGTTCAACTAAGACAATTCTTGGCATAGGAACAAAGGCAACAGTCTAGATATTAAAGGAACTAATTAGTTTCATTAGAATAAATGGTCATGGCCGTCGATATATTTATTTTTTTTATCGATGTAGAACCAGCTTGATTGATTAGAATTCTTGAACTAAAGCTAAAATTTCCCGATAACCAACGCTTTTAAGGGAATGTGCCCCAAGAGCTTAAGGAAATGGGAACCTTCCTGTTCCTAGGACATAGGGATGATTTGCAAAGTTTATTGAAGCCTTTGACCCCAAGGTTATATAAACTACAAAATTAGATCGCCTAATTCCTGGACAATGGCTATATTTAAACTTTGTTTATCCGTTGGATGGCCATGTATCCCCATATTATTGTTTCCGGTTTAGGCTCTACGGGCTATAGAATCTTTCGTCTGTTGCAACAACAGGGGGCTGAAGTGGTAGGAATCCATCATGACCATGACTTACCCCATCAGGATAATTTGGTTATAGGGGACTTAAAAGATCCTCAAGTTTTAGTTAAGGCAGGGATAAAATCGGCACAGACCTTAGTGCTAGCTAGTAAAGATGATGCCCTCAACGTTGCTATTTTGACCCAGGCTCGGTTACTTAACCCCCGCATTCGCATCGTTAACCGCCTTTATAATTTCACCCTGGGGGAGCGTTTAGATCAAACTTTACCGGATCATGTTTCTTTGAGCGTCTCTTCTCTGGCTGCGCCGATTTTTGCGTTTGTTGCGTTGGGTAATGAAGCGATCGGACAACTATATATATTAGGTAAAACTTGGCCCATCCATCAGGAAGTAATCGATCGCAACCATCCCTGGTGCGGACTAAAACTATCCCAATTATGGGAAAATCCTGAGCGGATGTTGATTTACTACTTGCCATCGGGGGAAGAAATAGATCTTGTTTCGGCGGTGACTAGCGGCAAAACCTTAGAAGAAGGAGACCATTTAATTGTTGGTACCCTGCCCCAGGCGGAACGTAAAAGAGCGTTCACCATGCCAAAAATCCTCAAGGCTTTATTTAATATCCGTACCTACCAACGGGAAGGCAAGCCGGTACTCATTGTAATTTTGGTACTATTAATCACCATTATTTTGGCCACGTTAGTTTATGTGGTCAATAACTTCGAAACTTCGGTGGTGGATGCGTTGTACTTTTCTGTGGGAATGATTACGGGAGCTGGGGGCCAGGAAGAAATCGGGGAACAAGCTCCGGAAATATTAAAAGTATTTACCGCCATGATGATGATCGTTGGGGCGGGAGTAATTGGGATTTGTTATGCGTTAATTAATGATTCATTTTGGGTAGTCGTCTGCGCCAAACCTGGGATGTGGCAAGAATTCCCACTAAAAATCACCATGTACTTTGTGGTTTGGGGGATGTGGGGATGCAAACGTTATTACAACTCCATGAACAGGGCCATGAAGTGGTGGTGATTGAACCCGATCCCCAAAATCGTTTTTTGCATACCGCCCGATCGCTAGGGGTACCGATTATTATCAGTGATGCTAGTTTGGCCACGACCTTAGAAATGGCCAATGTGGCTAAGGCGAAGGCTTTAATTGCGGTGGTCAGTAACGATATGGCTAATGTGGAAATTGCCCTCACTGCCAAAGCGATCGCGCCCCATCTGAGAATTGTGGTACGTTGCCAGGAAAATCAATTTGCCCAATCTATTAAAACTATTTTTGAATTTGACGCGGTGCTTTCCCCTACGGATTTAGCCACCTATTCCTTTGCGGCAGCGGCATTGGGGGGCAAAATTTTGGGTAATGGGATGACCGATGATTTGCTGTGGGTAGCGATCGCGACGATGATTACCCCAAAACATCCTTTTGCAGGTAAAACGGTGGAGCAGGCAGCTAAAGATGCCAATGGAGTACCTTTGTATCTCACCTCCGGCGGCAAAATTATCAACGGCTGGCCCCTCCTATCCCAAACGTTACATGAAGGGGATGTGTTGTATTTGACCATGCCCGCTACGGGGTTACATCAACTATGGCGACTCGATAGTGGTAATCCTGAACTACTATTTACGTAACAGACTGTTGGGTGAATCGGTTCGCGGGTGGGGAAAACCATGGTATAGCAATCCTAAATGAGATGTGGCCATTGAGTACATTGAAAGCCAAGTCTAGTAAGCATCTTCATGTTGTGACCTAGTTAGGACTGCTATATATCAGGGAAAACGCATACTCCCCTTTTTTCGCAATAAGCAAAGTTAAACAAGCTTTTATTGAGCATAAAAATTTTAAAAAATCGCTGAAACTATTATTCTTTCGTTGAGTGAAAATTAGTATGCGTTTGCCCTGTGCTATATATCCTGTGCATTCTGGTTAATACCAATTTTATTTTTATAAAATGGGACAGACGATAAAATTGTGAAATCGTGAAATTGTGAAATCTTTGCTATATAGTCTTTTCACAAATTCCTAGGATGCCTATTCAAGTCAATTTGGTATAACAGTCCCTACCAAGTGAATTATGCTGGTTTTATTCTTTCAAGATATTGACCCGACAAGCGTAGATGGCTCAGCATGGCAAATGGTTTCAGCAAGGGGACTTAGCCCTAGGTTTTAGTTTATTAATCAGTGGGGGCGGAGGACTGTTGATGGCCCTAGCCACTGCACCGATCGGCTGGTGGTTAGGGGCTTGGGTTGGCATGATTCCGTTGTGGTACTACCCGCAAAAATTCCATGGGCCCTGGCAACAACAAGCATGGATCGCGATCGCGTGGGGGTTAGGTTTTTATGGCGTGGCCCTATGGTGGATTACGGGCATACATCCCCTTACTTGGCTGGGGGTGCCCTGGGCCGGCAGTATTGCGATCACGGTTTTTGTTGGGTAACCATCACAGGATGGGCGATCGCGTTACCGGTGGTTTGGACTCTTATGATGGGTTGGGTGCACGACGGCTTCAAATTCAAAGTTATAGTTCCCATGGCTCGATCTCATTAACACTATGGACGGGAATTACCCTCTGGTGCAGCCTCGAAACCCTTTGGAGCCATACCCCTTTATGGTGGCCCACCCTAGCCTATAGCCAAAGCCCCAGTAATTTATGGATTTTACAATGGGGGCAACTTTCTGGCCCCAATACCATCAACGGATTATTACTATTAGTCAACGGATTAATCGCGATCGCTTTAACTCGCCCACAAGTTCGACCACCGCAATTAATCCTCGCTGCCATAATTATTTTTAGTGGGGCCCATGGTATCGGTGGATTATGGTCATGGAGACTTCTTGGCGATAACCCCACTCAACAAGTAAATGTGGGCTTAATTCAGGGTAATATCCCTACCAAGATCAAATCCTCTGGTACTGGTCTTAATTTAGCAATTAATCGATATGTGTCGGGTTACAAAAATCTTGCTAGTCAAGGGGCGGATTTAATTGTTACTCCAGAAACCGCCCTCACCTATCGGTGGTCAACCCTACAGCAGGAACGGGAT
>JAAUPO010000107.1 GCA_012033095.1 Synechococcaceae cyanobacterium RL_1_2
TGGCTAGTTTAGGACTTACGCCCAAGCCCCCTAAATCTCCCAAATTTGGGGGACTTGTTTGAACGATTGTCCCCAAAAATCCCCAAACATCATGGTTCCCAGAACAGAATCGAAATTGTTGCGTAAGTCCTGCCCCTTTCCTTTGTCGTTCTAGCTCTACCCATAGGAGAGAGTTTAGTGGTCATCAAGACTCAAGGCCAATTGATAAATTTCTTGACGACTTTGGTTGGTAATTTTAGCTAAATGACGACTAGCCTGGGATTTACTTAAACCCTCTGCGAGAAGCTCCTGTAATTGCACAATCAATTCTTCTGGGGTTAAGGTTTTAGCCTCAGCCGTATCTCCAGCCACAATCAGGGTATATTCCCCCCCTCGGTCTGACGGTTTCATGGTAGGTTTGGGCTTCTTCGAGATTTCCCCGCCAACATTGTTCGTGGAGTTTGGTTAGTTCCCTCGCGATCGCGATTTTTCTGGTGGACCCAAAATAGGTGCCAAAATCCTTAAGGGTCTGGATTAAATCGTGGGGGGACTCATAGAACACCATAGTACGTTGTTCCCCCCTCAATGCCTCTAGGCGAGCGGTGCGTAGTTTATTTTTGGTAGGTAAAAACCCTTCAAAGGTAAATCGATCGGTGGTTAGACCGGCGATCGCGAGGCCAGTGACGGCAGCGGTTACCCCAGGAATGGGAATCACCTCAATCCCCTCCATTACACATAGGGCCACCAGTTCAAACCCCGGATCAGAAATACACGGCATTCCCGCATCACTCACTAACGCGATCGATGCCCCTTGCTGTAATTTTTCGATTAATTGGGGCGATCGTTCTTGGTGATTATGGCGATGGTAACTCATTTGGGGGGTATCAATTGCAAAATGTTTGAGTAATTTTCCCGTATGGCGAGTATCTTCGGCGGCTATCCAATCAACGGTTCTGAGGGTTTGGATGGCCCGTAGGGTTATGTCTTCCAGATTACCGATCGGTGTACCCACAATGTACAGTGACCCAAACGAGGAGTTAGTTTCCATCATGGTTAGTCAATAGTTATAGCTGTCATCATCGCCATGCACCGAGCTATTTCAAACAATTAATTGCTTCCAATAAACCCCTGGCCTTATTGAGGGTTTCTTGGTATTCCGATTCAGGGACAGAATCCGCCACCAATCCCGCCCCCGCTTGTACCTGTACTAAGTGATGATGGTTTTGGGGGGTAACAACCATGGTACGAATGGTGATGGCACTATTTAACTGGCCTTCAAAATCATAGTAACCATAGACTCCAGAGTACGGGCCTCGACGTTCTGGTTCTAATTCCTGAATGATTTCCATTGCCCTAATTTTAGGCGCACCGCTAACCGTCCCCGCCGGAAAACAGGCCTGTAATAGTTCCCAGGCAGTTTTATCCTGATCTAATTCTCCGACCACGTTACTCACAATATGCATAACATGGGAATATCTCTCAATCACCATCAGCTCATCCACTTCCACTGTGCCGCTCACACAGACCCGACCGAGATCGTTACGCCCCAGATCCACTAACATAATATGCTCTGCCCGTTCCTTGGGATCTTCGAGCAAATTTTGGGCTAGGGCTTGATCCTCTTTGACTGTTTTTCCCCTGGGTCGGGTGCCGGCGATCGGTCTAACGGTGGCCATCATTTTGTTGTTTTCTTCATTATGGGTGGCTTTCACCATAATTTCTGGAGAAGAACCAATTAATTGCCAATCCCCAAAACTGTAGTAGGCCATATAGGGGGAGGGGTTAATATACCTCAGCGATCGATATAACTCGAAGGGATTACCGTAGTAGGGGGATTTTAATTTTTGAGAAATGACGACTTGAAAAATGTCCCCAGCTTTAATATATTC
Source organism: Synechococcaceae cyanobacterium RL_1_2 (assembly GCA_012033095.1). Classification (GTDB taxonomy): domain Bacteria; phylum Cyanobacteriota; class Cyanobacteriia; order Cyanobacteriales; family JAAUPO01; genus JAAUPO01. Next base: position 1,869 of record JAAUPO010000107.1, read on the forward strand.
CTTCGCTTTGTCCACCGCCTGACAATACTGGGCTTCGGAAGTATTGCTCTCAAACTTCAGGGAGTTTTTAGTGGGATCTTGGGCGACCCATTCTAACGGCTTAGCCTCCAAGGGAGCTGGTAACTGTAGTTTTAAGACCATTTTCGTCACCTGATCACAGGCCTGTTCATAGGCTGTCGCTAAATCTACGTCTGGATTTCTCAGATCCGCATAGGCGATCGCCCAAATTTTGCGCTTTACCTGATCAAAGATCAACAAATTATCAATCTGCATCCAAACCCCATCGGGAAGATCTTCGCCTTGGCGGGGATATACGGGTACTGTCGGCTCAATCCACTGGATCGATTCATAACCCCAAAAACCAAACAAACCACCGATCCCCCCCGGTAATTCCGGCAACTTCACCGGTCGGTAATCCTTTAAGCAATCGGTCAACACTTCAAACGGATTTCCCCCATGGGTTATCCGTTGGCCAGTACGATAAATTTGGGTGGTCTTTTCCCCTTTTACTTCCAAAATCCATACTGGAGAATCCCTAAAAAACTGTACCGACCAAGGTTTTCTCCCCCTTCGACCGATTCCAATAAAAAATTATAATTAGTGTGGGCACAAACCTTGTACCATGCTGAAACCGGAGTTTCTAAATCCGCAACCAATTCTTGATAAACCGGAACAAAATTTCCTTGATCAGCTAGGGTAGTAAAACGCTGAAAGTCGGGATTAATCATGGGAAGGTATCATAAGTACAACCTTTAAGCATAGCATCTGGCCCTAGGAAAACTAGCTAGTTTGGATAGATCTCACACAATTTTTTCCAGCTTGCTTAGCCACATAAACACTCTGATCCGCTGCTTTAATCAAATCCTTGGGCTCTTCCATGACCTTACTCTTAGCCGCAACCCCCATACTGATACTCCCCGACCAGTAATTACCATGATCATTAACGTCCACCCTTAGGGCGGCCACGGCCTGTTGTACTAACTGACCAAGATAAAGTCCCCCGGCAAGATCAGTATTAGGACAAATAATTAAAAATTCGTCCCCCCCCAGACGGGCAACAATATCATCATTTCTGACGTTATGTTTGAGGGTTAATGCTAACGTTCTTAACACTGAGTCCCCAGCCCCATGGCCGTAGTTATCATTAATTATTTTAAAGTGATCCGCATCCACCATCATGGCCACTAGGGGTTTATGGTAGCGATCGGCCTCATGCCAAAGTTTATTGAGCATGATCATCGCGTAACGGCGGTTGGGTAAATCCGTTAATAAATCAGTGGAGGCTAGTTGTTCAAGGTACTGATTGGCCTTAGATAATTCTTCCGTACGGGCGGCAACTTTGACTTCTAGGGATTGGTTGAGGGCGATTAATTCTTGATTACGGCTAGATAAAATCTCAAATAAACTACTGAGGGCATGGAGTAGGGGTTCGGTGGTAACGCTAGATTTTTGAATTTCTTGTTCGTAAGCGGCCCCTGGGGCCATACCCCTTTGAATTGCTTCTATTTGTTGGGCCATATTTTTATCAATGCCCAGGATATGGTAAACCAACCAATTAATTAAAAAATTTAAAAGTTGTTGTAATTGGTGGGGCTTTTGGGTGCGATCTAGGGCTTGATCCATCCTCATAATTTCACCTAAAAACCGTTCGTGCTCCCGAATATGAAAGGAAAGATGACGGGGGTCAATGTGTTGCTCCTGCATCATCTGTTCTTCTTCTTTGAAGTGGTATTCGGTGTAATGGAAAAGCTCTTGAAAAATAGCTTTAAGATCGGTCAGTACCAGGGTATTTTCGGCAATGCGATCGCTAAAATGATTGATGATATTAACTAGCGTGTGGTGTTGGCTATCTACTTCCGCCAAACCCGTTTCAAAATTTTTATCCCAGTGAAATGACTCCATTTCCCCCAACCCTCTTACCTACAATAGCGTGTGTCCATAGCTAAATTTTAGGAAATTTTAGGAAATTTTTGGCTACTGATGGTTAATGCCGGCTATATAGCAGTCCTAACTAGGTCATAACAGGAAGATCCTTAACTTGTCTTTCCATGTACTCAATTTCCACAAGCTATTTAGGATTGCCATATTGATAATATGCGTTGATAACTATCAATTAAACAATAATCATCAAAGTTCGCATGAATTTTGGGAACTAACCATCTTTAGCTCGTTAGCGATCGCTACCACGGTAATAACAATTGCTCACAGGAGAAAAATTAAAGATCAACTAGAGATCAACGCCAAAATCCAGATCAAAGTCTTCTAAATTATCTTCTAGATCCATTCTTTGTTCCATATTACGCAAAAAGTAACCGGTCATCATGGCCGAAGCAAGCAGGTTGGCTAGGTTTTCGCGATCGGTCATAATTTGGACGTTAAAACCATCTGGCGGTAGTACCCCTAAGAGGCCCCGAACATTTTGGGAAATAATTTCCTTGATTTCTGGACTAGCGGACTGGGCAACCCGTTCTAGGGTATCTGGATGTTGTTTTTGTAGATACTCGATTAGGACGTTACCAGTGTCTTGCTCCGACTTGGAAGTGAAAAACTTGGGGTTAAATACCATTATTACTCCAAATATTTGGATCTACTCATATTTTACTCTAGATCATTTTTTTTATTTTGGCCACAAAAATCTTAAATTATTCCAAAACTTGGGAAATTTGATCAATTTCAAAGTATTGATGAAACTTATCTGTAACTTCTAGCCAATAGGAGCGGCCGTCGGGTTGGGGCTTACGTCGAACAAAATCTAGGGTTAATAGTTCTTTGATATGTTCGTAGGCACTACTGCCCCTGATTTCAATCAAGTCAGTTTGTAAAATGGGACTTTTAAGGGCGATCGCGGCGAGGGTTCTTAGGGCTCCTGTGCCTAGTTCAGCGGGGATATGATCCTGGAGTAGATGCAAGTAAGCTGGTCGCAGTTGCAGACAATAGCCCTGGTCAGTTTCGATTAATTCGAGGGCACTCTGGCGATGGGCGTAGTCTTCCATTAATTCCAGCATGGCATCTTCCACTGTCGCCCGATCCTGTGCGGTGTAATCCCCCAATTGATCCACGGTCAAGGGACGGCCCTTAATATAAAGAATCGCTTCAAGATGATTGGATAGTTTAATGTCTGCCATCGCAAACGACCTGGGGTTAATGGCACTAATCTCTATGCACGGGGTTAGCGTTAGCTATTAGGTATTCATTATATCAAGGGCGGTCTAATTCTCCGTTAAGCTGAACTTGGCAGTAAATCGCGATCGCTGACGGAATTGTGAAACAGGCAATTTGATCACGATCGCCGATTTAAAGAATCCTAGGGACTTGTATTTCTAGCTAGGATTAAGCTCAGACCTTGATGTAATTATAGATATCCAGATATTCTTGAGCGGGAACTTTCCAAGAATAATCCCACTTCATCGCTTGGGTTTGCAGCTTTTTAAATTCCTTAGGATATTCCCAGTACAATCCCAGGGCCCGATCCATCGCTGACTCTAACCCTAATCCATCGCTTTGATAAAACACATAGCCGTTGCGTTCTTCTGGCTTATGGGCCTCATCATAGTCGCGATCGAAGACAGTGCTAACTAGCCCCCCCACACCCCTTACCACGGGGATCGTGCCATAACGGAGACTAATAATTTGGGTCAAGCCACAGGGCTCATAGTTACTAGGCACCACCATCAGATCGGAAGCTGCATAGATTAAATGGGCAAGTTCCCCATCAAACGCTAACTCTAAATGGCAATCGGGGTTTTCATTCAGTTCATTTTTACGGGCCCAAAATTGATTATTAATATCCTGATCCGTGGCGGTGCCGAGCAGGACAAATTGGGCTCCCCGATAGAGGGCATAATGAATGGCATGCTTAACTAAATGCACCCCTTTCTGTTGGTCTAGGCGGCCAATGTAAGCCACGATCGGTTTATCTTCATCCCTCAATAACAACGATCGCGGAGAACTTTTTTATTTTTTGCCTTATTAGTAATATCCTTAGCCGAAAAATGAAAAGGAATATTCTTATCGGTTTCAGGGTTCCAAAGAGTGTAATCAATCCCGTTTAAAATACCCCCAAATTTATTTTGGTGCATATCCAACGTATGGCCTAGACCACAGCTAATATCACTGTTACGGGCCTCCCAAGCGTGGTGAGGAGAAACGGTGGTAACGTGGTTAGAATAAACAATGCCACCTTTCATGAAATTCAACGCATTGGGGTTAAAGTTATCCCGTAGCCGTTCATAGGCCATGTAATAACTATCATTGTGTAAACCCGTCGCCCAAAGAGTGGTTACCCCACCGATACCTTGGTGGCGGAAATTATGAATGGTGTAACAAACCCGGATATTACCAAGGCCTTGCTTAGCGTACATATCATAGAGCATCACCGGAATTAAACCCGTTTGCCAATCATGGCAATGGAGAATATCAGGGTGTTTGTTAGCTTGTAATAAGAACTCTAACGCTGCTTTACTAAAGAAAGCAAACCGCATATTGTCATCGTTAGAACCATAGAAATGGCCACGATTAAAGTAATGATTATTAGAATGGGGTTCAATGAAAAAACATTGTTGGCCATGCACCCAACCACACCAAACAGTGCAGTTAATGATGCCGCCGTCCCAGGGCACACTCAGATGCTGAAATCCAACATGGAGGTCGTAAATATGGTCATAGCGCATACAGTCATATTTAGGCAGAATGACTTCAACAGTATGCTTCTGGGCTTCTAGTTCTCGGCTCAAACCATAAACCACATCAGCTAACCCACCAACCTTGGCTACTGGGGCGCATTCTGAAGCTATCTGGACTATGTACATACTATTCCTCGTTGAATTATTGGTGCAATATCCTGCATCGTCAAGTTTAAAATTAATATTAAGTTATCACGTCAAGACAACAAGTTAAGCTGACAAGTGCACAAGGACTTAAAAGATCAAAGCTAGGAGTGAAATTAGTTAGGAATGGAGCTATACCTTTATGGTGTTATGGTGTGAAGCGTGGGGAAACGTAACTAAACAATTAATTCATCACGATCGCTTTTTCTTCCCCAACTATGGCACCTAGGTTGGGCTAAAGAATTTTAAGATGATGGGTAAAGTGATGAAACATTGACTTTCTTAGAGGCTGTTTGAAAAGCCCCCCTTACCCCCCATTCTGGGGAAAATCACCTAAATTTTAACCAATGAAGTCCCAAAAATTGGGAGACTTGCTTGAACGATTGTCCCTAAACACCATGGTTCCTAGGACAGAATTAAAATTTTTGTGTAAGTCCTGAAAGTTTAGAGTTATACCTCAAACTGGCCTTGGAATACTGGAATTTATTGTCATCCGTAGGTCTTGCCAATGTGCTGGAGAGGTGATCCCTAGATCAAACAGCTAAGCATTCCATTCGCGTTATAGCAGTCCCAATACCAAAATCGGGAGTCCTATACAAGTAAGGATCAGGAAGATTAAACCCCTTGATAATCAATTATCCTGGGTCTAAATATCCTTACAACTTTAGCACTAGCCAAAATCGTTTTGTTTAGTATGGGAA
>JAAUPO010000108.1 GCA_012033095.1 Synechococcaceae cyanobacterium RL_1_2
AGAGTTTCAGGTTTAATGATGATCAGACCCTTATTAGATTTGATAGATTTGTTTATTTTATATTTCGCGATCGGCGACCCTATTGAATTACCAATGAATAATTATTAATTAATAATTAACGGTAGCCCGAAGATTAGGCAATATGGTTAAAGGAGAACCCCCCATCATCAATGATCTAACCGATGGCTATTGAATGGATATTTCAGGAATGTCTAAGCCTAGCCAGGAGTTCAAAACCATGGATTGCCATGGATTGCCAGTTCAAGGATTAAGAAGGTTTAAAACTGTCCTGACCATCCCTATCAATTAACTCCCAAGATTGCATTACACTAACAACTGTATTTTCCCTGATTTCATAATTACAACTTTAATTACAACTTTTCCCATGCCATGGCTTTACCAAAAGTAATATTTTTAGACGCAGTGGGAACTCTCTTTGGCGTTAAACATTCCGTTGGCCATATTTACAGCACCATTGCCGCCGGAGAAGGGGTTCAAATTGATGAAGTAGTCCTGAATGATGCATTTTATGAGGTCTTTAAAGCGGCCCCTAGTCCTGTGTTTACCGGGGTGGATTCCCAACAAATCCCCGAAGAGGAGTTTCAGTGGTGGAAGGACATCATGGAAAAAACCTTTGCCCAAGTAGGAGTTATGCCGGAAGATTTTCCAGATTTTAAAGGCTTTTTTACGCGGGTCTATGCCTATTTTGCCACCTCTGGCCCTTGGGAAATTTATCCCGATGTCATTCCGACCCTAAAAAATTGGCGATCGCAGGGGATTGAACTCGGTATTATTTCCAATTTTGATAGCCGACTTTACGCAGTGATTGAACTACTAGGCCTGCGCCAATACTTCCAAAGCATCACCATTTCCTCCACTACTGGGTCTGCTAAGCCCTCCGCCCAGATTTTTTGTCGGCATTACAAAAACATCAATGTACCCCAGAACAAGCCTGGCATATTGGTGATAGTAAGGAAGATGACTATGAAGGGGCCATCGCTATGGGCATAAAAGCATTTTTAGTTTCACGGGATTAAGCCAAAATCCTGTTTCGAAATGTACTATTAGGATAAAGAAAAGGTATCTATTCCGTTGTGTGATCTCAGGAGAAAATAATTATGGATGCTGCAAGTCAACAAAAAATTGTTGGTTATTTTATTGAAGAAGCCAACGAACATCTAGAAACCCTAGAAAAAGGCATCTTAGAATTATCTGCGGCGGCTAATGATTCTGAAACCATCAATGAATTATTTCGGGCTGCCCACTCCGTTAAAGGGGGTGCTGCAATGTTGGGTTTTACTAGCATTCAAAAGAGTGCCCACCGTTTAGAAGATGCCTTTAAAATCTTTAAAGAAAATGAAATTCCAGTGGATCAAAAGCTGGAAACTTTGTTTTTACAGGGCTACGATGTCCTAAGTGATTTGATTGAAAAATTGCAAAGCCCCTTTGGTCTCAAGGATGAAGAAGCCGATGAAATTATGAAACAAGCCGATCCTAAATTTAAGGATTTATTGGCTTACCTAAATCAGTTAGTTTCTGGAGAAGTAGCGGAGGAAGATCCCGTTGTTGAACCGGAAGTATCATCGCCTCCCAGTATTAATGCGTCGATCCCCACTACGGCTTCCTCTGGGGTGGCGGTGGATGTGAAAAAACTGCTTAAGCAAATGTTGTTAATTTTTAAAGGCCCTGCTAATCAAAAGAGTCGCAAGCAGTTACAACAGCTATGTGCCAAGTTATCCAAAATTGATGCGACCCAAGAGCGTTGGCAAAATATTTTAAAAGCTTGTTCCCGCGCGATCGGCAACCCTAAACATAGCTATAGTTTGTTGGCTCCTGTCGTCATTAAGGAGTTAAAATTAGCAGGGGATTATCTCGATGCGGGCCAACCGGAGCAAATTGCCCCTAGTGAAGGTTTACAACAAATGGCCACAGCTAAAGCCGCGCAAGTTTTAATTACCTTAGAGCCTAAAGCTGCTGCCCAAGTTCTTAGAAATAGTTTTAACCCTAGACAAATTGAGCAATTGGTACAGATGTTAAAACAAGCAAGTTAGCCCTAGTGCCCTTGCTAGCTCCACGGAAATAGAGCAATAGACACTAGGGAGTGTCATTAATTAGCATTAAAACGTTGATCCTGAGCCAGGTTCAGAAAGTATAGTTTTAAACTGAAATCCTTAGCTAAGAAGAGTTTCAGGTTTAAATGATGACAAACCCTAGTATTACTAGTATCGTTTGGCGGCGTAAATTTATAGAACCCATTTGGTATCTATCGGTAGATTTGGGCAATGGTTTCTAAGGGGATATATCCTTAAAAGCTTGCTCAGATAAGGTTTTGCCGCTACTTTTATCAAAAATCGGTTCAACGCTTGTTTAACAATGCTTTCCAGGCTGTATCCTCCTTTAACAATCCAGTCCCTAGATTTGTAATGGTTAAACTGTATTGATTTCCTGTTGATCAGGTTCATGTTGATTAAGGTTTGTTCGGCTCAAGTCTTACTATGCATTGACCGTTAAAAGCGATATGCCTAAAAGCCTTATTGTTCAAGATCAAGCTCTCAAATGGGTTCTATGATAATTTGCAATAATAACGTGCCATTCCTTGAGTAAATAAGTGATGCTCCCATGCTATTTACTGCTAATTCAGTACTAGAACATGAACTTACGCCATCAAGTACTAGCTAGGTTAGGACTTATGCACAAGCCCCCTAAATTCCCCAAATTTGGGGGACTTGCTTGGACGATTGACTCCAAACCCCAAACATCCTGGTTTCCAGGACAGAATCGAAATTTTTGCGTAAGTTCTGTGGGTTTTACCATTTACTCCATGGGTTATGAACTAGCATTAACCGTCTTACTTGTGGCATAACCAATAGGAAAAGGGTTTAAACGCCCAATAGTCATTGTTAACCATTAAACTTAAAAAGTTATGAAAGCGATCTGGAACGGCCAAGTTATTGCGGAATCAAACGATACAGTAATTGTGGATGGCAACCATTATTTCCCTGCCGAAGCCTTGAATCAAGATTATTTTAAGGCCAGTGCTACAACTTCTGTCTGTGGTTGGAAAGGCACTGCTAATTACTATTCTGTGGAAGTAGCAGGACAAACCAATAAGGATGCTGCTTGGTATTATGCTGATCCCAAACCCGCCGCTGCGGAAATTAAAGGACGAGTGGCATTTTGGAAAGGGGTGCAGGTGACGGTTTAGGATTATGGGGACGGGCGATCGCTGTAGCCAGGTTAGAGGGCATTAAGTTCAATCTGATCAAAGTTATTCACTTTGGGATGGCGATCGCTGGGAGTTGTGCCAGGACGGACTAATTGTAGAACCTTAAACCCGACGGTTTGGGCGGCGTTGAGTTCTTCTGGCACATCGGATAAAAAGAGAATGGCTGAGGGATCAATATTAATGGTTTGGGCGATCGCTTCATAGGAGGTTGATGCCCTTTTTTGTCCTAGGGTCAGGTCAAAATACCAATCAAAATAGGGGGTTAAATCCCCAAACTCACTATGGCTAAACAATAGCTTTTGGGCATAGGCAGAACCGGAGGAGTAAATCCCCATGGTTAAACCTAACTGTTGCCATTGGTTTAAATTGCGGGGCACATCTTCATAGATATGGCCACGGAAAGCCCCGGTGCGATAACCTTCTTCCCATAACAAGCCCTGTAGGGTTTTGAGGGGGGCAACCTTACGATCTTCCACTGACCATTGATGTAATCGCTCGATCGCCCCTAATAGATCAATTTCTAACCCGTCTTCTTCCTGCACCATGGTTTGCACTTGGCTCAGAATGGAGGTAATGGCGGGATCATTGATGCGATCGCGTAATTTTTGGACGTTCTGGCGAAAGTAGGGAAACAGCACCTCAAACACAAAATTAACGGAGGTGGTAGTACCTTCAATATCAAAAATTAAGCACCGAATCATAGGAAGGAATAGGGTTAGGGGACAGGCTAGTGGGTGTGTTTAGCTCTTTAGCTCTAAAGGGTAAATTGCAAATAATCCTGCTCTACTTTGGAGTCAGTGTAGTGGGGAGTCCAACCTTCCATATTGGAAAAAATGCGAATGGCTTTGACGTTGGGTTCTGGCCCGGCATCAAACCAATGTTTGGTTCCCTGGGGCACGGAAATTAGATCCCCCGCTTCACATTTAACGTTAAACACCGGATAACCATCCAAGTTAAACCAAAATAGACCTTGCCCCGCTACAAAGAACCGCACTTCATCTTCTGAGTGGGTATGTTCTGCTAAAAACTTAGCCCGTAAAGCTGGATAATTTTCGATCGCGCTATGGATATTAATCACATCCGCTGTTTGATAACCATGGGCTGCCATGTAAGGATCTAATACGGCCCCATAGGCCCCTAGAATTTCCCCTTGGGAAGCATCTTGGGCCAACTTAGCCGGTGTGGGCCATTGTTCAAAGATAATACCGCGATCGTTTAAACAAACTTGGATGGCTGCGGGATCAGTGATGGTTTCCTTTGTCTCTGGAGTAAACAGGCTGGTCATGGTTGGCTCGATCCACTAGCTAGGAGCTTTTATTTTCAATAATTCCAGCTCACATTCTAACAGGAATTCCCATACTTCTAGATGGCGTTTTGCTGCCCCAATGCTATCTCCCCAGGCATATAGACCGTGCTTGGCCATTAAAAAACCATAGTTTCCTAATTCCTGTTGGCGATCGTGGAGTTGGTTACAGAAAATCTTCATATCCTGATCATTCGCAAAAATAGGTAAGGCTAAATCCGTATCGTGGGTAGTTTGGCCGTGAATCCCTTTGATTACTTCATAGCCAGAAAAAATGATTCTTTGTTGGGCTAAAAATAAACCAGACAGAATGGTTGCCGCGATCGAGTGAATATGTAAAACACAATGCACCTTCGGGAAATGACGATAGACATAGCAATGGATTAACGTTTCAGCTGAAGGTTTAACGGGTTGGTATTCCGGATAGGGCTGGCCATCTTGATCCACTTTGATAAAATCTTCAGGTTGAAATTTCGATTTATCAACCCCACTACGGGAAATCCAAATTTCCCCTTGGTCATTCAAAAAGAATAATTGGTCGAAGTGGCCGGAGATTTCCCCTTATCGTAAAGATGGCGAATTAATTCCGATTTTAAAATTCTCTGTTCTAGTTCTGACAAGATGTTTAATTGATTTAGTCAACTTGATCAACGGTAAAACAAGATCCAATCACCCTCAGGTGTTAGGAATATTAGTAACTAATAAATTACTAAACATATAAAAATAGCCGATTTTTGGCTCTTTTAACTTTGTTAACTCTCCCTGGCCTAGGAGTTTGTCGGAAATTACCCAGAATTCAGACCAAGAATGATTAGCGATCGCTGCCATCACCTCACCGCAAATAAAACCAATAAAACCATTGCCCCCAAGGACTGAATCCCATAGCCATCGCCCTAATACTCGAATGGCCTAAGTTCAGGCTCTACTTCTCAACTCGCAGTAAATACCTCTTAGAGCAGATTTATAAAGCCCCCCGGCCTCCAATGCTGGGGGAGAAATTCCTGAGAAATCATTAAAAGTCCACCAAATTTGGAGGATTTAGGGGGCAAAATGCAAATTCAATTGACTTGATAAACAGCCTCTAATTGCTTCAACAATTCCCTTATCCTACCGGGTAGATTTGATATTAACGTCTTAATCTTCGTACCGGACAAAACATTAAAAACAGAAGTCTAAAAGCTAATTTATAAAGCCCCCCGGCCCCCAATGAAGAATGAGGGTTACTCCAGGTGACTTCTTAACATCCATGTATTCTTTTGATGCAGTTCAATACGACGAATCGCCAAATCTCCACTGACCTGATCCCCCGATGCTTCCGCCGCCTCAATTACGGTTTTGGCAATAGCCACGATCGCTTCTTGATCCGCCACTAGTTGCTTAATCATCTCCGTCGCTTTAGGGATGCCTTCTGCTTCCTTGACTGAACTTAATTGGGAAAAAGCAGTATAGCTACCGGGGGCAAATTCCCCTAAACTTCTAATGCGTTCAGCAATCTCATCCACCGCCAAAGCCAATTCAGTATATTGGGTCTCGAACATCGTATGGAGAGTGGTGAACATCGGGCCCGTGACATTCCAATGAAAATTATGGGTTTTGAGATAAAGGGTATAGCTACTAGCCAATAATTGGGATAGGGAATCGGTTACGGAGTTACTCATTACGTCTTCAAATTACAATCAAAAAATTATCGATAAAGCTTCAATGTATAGTTTGGTGAGATTTCTAGGGGCCTGGGTAATATAAATTAATTTTGATTTACCCTGATTTACATAGTGCTTAGGATCGTGAATTAAATAACTTAGAGGATATCTGAGAAGTATCAAATACGTTCCCAGGTTTTAACGATGTGGGATCTGGGTGATTGGATCAGCTACGCCATGCCCACGGTTCTGGGGCCAATGACTATAATGGGGGAAGTGTTTCCTTGTTATTTTTCCCCTATATGATCTCCCCCCATCCAGTAACTAAAATTTGTATCGTTGGCGGCGGCTTCGGTGGTCTTTATACTGCTTTGAAATTAGAACAATTACCCTGGCCGGGGGAGCAAAAAGTTGAAATTACCCTCATTGATAAAAGCGATCGCTTCATTTTTCTACCTTTACTGTATGAGTTAGTAACAGGGGAAATGCAAACCTGGGAAGTGGCCCCTAGTTTTGCGGAATTGTTGGGCTCCACTGCCATTCGTTTTGTGCAAGGGGAAGTGAGTAAAATTGATGTTAATCGCCAGGAAATTAGGTTAACCAATCGCCAAACCCTAGACTACGATCGCTTAGTCATTGGGGTGGGGGGCTGTACTCCCACGGGCAATATTCCTGGGGTAATGGATTATGCCATTCCTTTTCGTACGGTGGATGATGCCCATCGTCTTAAGGAAAAACTCAGACTTTTGGAATTGAATAACCCTGACAAAATTAGGGTGGCCATCGTTGGTGGAGGCTATAGCGGGGTGGAGTTAGCGTGCAAAATTAGCGATCGCCTCGGCAAAGTGGGCCGGGTAAGGGTGATCGATCGTGGCCCAACAATCCTCAAGCAAGCAGATGATTTTAACCGGCAATCCGCTGAAGAAGCATTACAAAAGAGACAGGTCTGGATTGATTATGAAACGGAAGTGACGGAGCTAACCCAGGATACGATTTCCCTGTTATTCCGGGGGGAAGTAGATCCCATTCCAGTGGATTTGGTGTTGTGGACAGTGGGGAATGATGTTTCTCCCTTGATTAAGGAGCTAGACCTAAAGAAAAACGATCGCGGTCAGCTTTACACTAATCCCTATCTGCAATTGGATCGTAATCCTGAAATTTTTGCCCTGGGGGACGG
>JAAUPO010000109.1 GCA_012033095.1 Synechococcaceae cyanobacterium RL_1_2
TAATATTACTAGCGATCGCTTTGTGCTCTCGAAAACTGCCCGCATTACCGCCAATGCTACTGATACTGCTAGCAACCTTGAAGGAGGAGGAAGCATTACCATTACTTCTTCTGATCTGAACTTAGCGGGGATTGTGGGAATTTTTGCTGAAACCCAGGGGATCACCCCCGCCGGAACCCTCACCCTACAAAACGGGAAAGATAATCCCAATCTCAACTTAAATCTATTTTCCGGCTCCCAAATTTCTGCTTCCACTGCGGGGTCGGGCCGGGGAGGGAATTTAATTATTAATGCTCAGGAATCCATTAATATCACCGGAGCGGGGGAATTATCTGCCAAAACCACCGGGGATGGTAACGCCGGTAATATCTTTTTCAAGGGTAGAAATTTAACCATGACGGACGGTGTAAAGGTTGTTGCCTCTACCTCTGGTGCGGGCAATGGAGGCAACATTGATATTAATGTGGCGGAGTCTTTGACCATGGATCGGAGCAATCTTTCCACTGCCACCACGGGCCCAGGAACAGCCGGTAGAGTCAATATCCATGGGGCTAACGTTACCCTAAACCATGCTCAAATTTCTGCGATCGCTGAGGGCTTAGGGGAAGCAGGAAATATTGACATTGCGACTATTAACGCACTAAAAGCCACCAACTCTACTATCGTTACCGCTTCTAATCAATCCTCTGGGGGCAGCATTACCCTCAATGCCCAGGCCATTGAACTGCGCAATAGTGATATTAAAACCAATGTGTTTGGCGGTGCCGGCGGCGGGGGAGATATTAACTTAACCGCAGATAATTTTATCCTCGCCTTTGATGATAGTGATATTTTAGCGTTTGCGCGGGATGGGGTCGGAGGGGACATTACCATTGACGCGATCGGCTTTTTTGGTGAGTCTTTCCAACAAATTTTTGACAAAATTGATCCCAATACCTTAGATGGAAACGATCGCGTAGATATTAATGCCAGTGGCGCGATCGATGGCTTAATTGTGATTCCTGACGTTAGCTTTATTCAAAATAGCCTCAGTGAATTACCGGATTATTTAATTGATCCTGATGGGTTGATTGCCAATAGTTGTATCGTCCAAACCGATACAGGGAGTAAATTTTTAGTTACAGGCTCCGGTGGTTTACTCCAACGGCCGGGGGATGGGGGATTATCCTATTTTTCAACGGAGAATTTAAGCTTAGAGCCGAGCGATCGGGTAAGTTGGCAAAAAGGCGACCCAATTATGATGGGGAATGAAGTTTTTCAATTGCCCAATGGACAAATATTTATTGGTAGTAGATGTGCTAATACCAATTTTATCCAATAGGATGGACGATCAAATTGTGAAATCTTTGCTATATGGTCTTTTCACAAATTCATAGGATGCCTATTCAAATTCAAATTCAAGCCAATTTGGGATAAAAACATGATTAGTTGGCCCTCAAAAAGTTAAAACAATTAGGGATTATCACCATTGCGATGGGGATTGCGATGGAAAATAGGGAGGTTTGAGATTTCGACTTAAGATGTTTTGCCCATACCATGGTTTCTAGGAACTAACGCTAACCATAATCCGTTGTGGAATCCCATCAATGTTGAACCCCATCATGTCCTTTTCTTGAAGTTATCAGCCATGGCCGATCTCAACCTGAAAATTAAACCTGTCTTCCGTCTTTTGTTTGGTGGGGCTTTGATGTTAACCCTTCTGTTCGGTAACCTTGGGTTCTTAAGTCCGGCCCAATCTGCCAACAATCCATCCCTTAGTAACCAAACCGATGAAAAATTAGGTTATCAACTCTATCAAAGTGGTAAATATCAAGAGGCGATCGATTATTGGGCAGCAAAAATTACTGAATTTCAGGCCTTAGGCGATAACTTTAGGTTGGCGACGGCTTTGATTGAACAGGCCCAATCCTACTTAGCTATTGGTCAACCTAACCCGGCGATCGCCCGTCTTTGTAACCCTCGCTTTCCCCTAGACAATTTAGAGGAGAAGCCAAAGGTGGAGGTGGCGCAAATTATTGATAATTGTCAGATCCCTAGCGCGATCGCGATCGCCCAAACCTATCCCCTCCTGCAATTGCCAACCCAAGGAGCCCTAGCCGAAGCCTATCGCATCAATGGCAATTATGAGCTAGTCAGCCCCCTCATTGATCATGCACTGGCCACATCGGCTCCTTCCTTTAGTGACCAAGTTAACTTATTACAAACTAGGGCCAACAACAATTTTAGCCGGGGTAAATACACCCAAAATCGCCTAAAGGCCGCTAAAAGTCTCGTTGATAATACGGAGGAATTCAATAATCTTCAACAACAGAAACATCGCTTCTATCAATCCTCCCTTGATGACTGGGAAAGGATTCTTGAGCTAATGGCATCTAGGGCAGAAACCATGGCATTGTCTCCCCATTTCCATTTGCTTAAACTGCAAAGTTATCTCAATCTGATCGTCATTTATCAAGATCCCACGGTGGATCAATTTAATCCGCAACAAGGGCAAAAATTACTCACCACCCTCTCCCAATGGATCGAAGGGGATCAGACCGTAGCCCCATCCATCCATAACCTACCCCGCCAACCGTCAACGGTATATTTTGCCATTGATTTAGCTAATCAAATCATCGGGGATCATCGTTGTCCTGGGTCTAGGGAGATGGGCCAGGGGACTAAACTCCTACAGGATAGTATGGCCCTCGCTGAAACCATTAATGATCCGAGAAGTAAATCCTTTGCGTTGGGTACCTTGGGCCATCTCTATGAGCAGTGCGGCCAGTATGACCAAGCCCTCAAATTAACCAATCAAGCCCAATGGGCCGCCCAACAAAGTGGCGATAGTCTTTATCTCTGGCAATGGCAGGCCGGACGTATTTATCAGTACCTGGGTAAACGACAGGAAGCGATCGCGAGCTATGAACAAGCCGATGGCCTACTAGCCCAAATTCGAGGGGATATTATTACCAGTCATAAAAATATTCAGTTTGATTTTCGGGATACCATTGAGCCTTTTTATCGTCAACTAGCCCAACTCAAGCTGGAGCAAGCCACTGGTCAAACCATGGAGATAAGCCGCTCTAAATCCCAAGGTAAATTAAGTGCCATGGCCCCCCGTCAACCCCAACGGGCCCAAGTCCTCGATCCCATAGCCCTAAAGGACGCAATGAAAGCGATCGACACTCTCCAGTTAGCGGAATTACAAAATTATTTTGGCGATGATTGCGATCTCAACATTAGTAAACCGGAGGAGGTAACTAACCTGGTGGATGAAACCACCGCCATTTTTAATTCCATCATGGTACAAGATCCCGAGGGACAAACCACCCAGACCGCCATTATTTTAACCACCATTAAGGATAATCAAGAGCATCAAGAAGTTAGTTTGATCCCCTCGTCTGTTGGCCTAGAAGGGAAAATTCAACAGTTCCAGGATGCCGTACGTAACCGCAGAGATTATGGTTTTGTGGAGGGGCGCACACTAGCAAAAGACCTATACGATCAAATTATCCGGCCCTTTAGCCCAGAGCTAGAACCGATCAAAACCTTAGTGTTTATCCAAGATGGCCTGTGGCGAAACATGCCCCCTGGGGCTTTCTATGATCGTGACCAAGGACAATACCTAATTGAACAGCACGCGATCGCTACGACCCCCAGCTTAACCGTCACCGTCACCACCGCAGCCCCAAGCAAGGCTAAACCCAATGCTTTAATTCTAGGATTAAGTAAACGGGTCAATGTTAACGGCATTAAATTTGAGCCCCTCCAGAATGTGGAGCAGGAACTAGGGGGAGTGAAAAGTCAATTTCCCAACACCTATCAAGAATATTTGAACAACATCTCCAAGGATACCCTCCATCAAGAACTGAACCAAACCCCCTACGATGTGGTGCATATTGCCACCCATGGCGAGTTTCGAGCGGTGGAAAAGGATTCTTTCCTTGCGGTGGGCCGCACCCAAAAATTACCATGGGTCAACTTCGAACGGGATCTGACGCACCTCCACCTACGGCGATCGCGTTGATCTACTGGTATTAACGGCCTGTCAAACGGGCCTGGGGGACGATCGCACCCCCCTGGGTTTTGCTGGTCTGGCCCTTCAATCTGGGGTTAGAAGCGCGATCGCGTCCCTGTGGTCGGTGGATGATCAATCCACGGCCCGATTAATCAAAGATTTTTACTATTACCGTTACCAACAACAACAAACCAAAGCCCAAGCATTACAATCCGCCATGGTGGCCATGATTCACAATGATGACACGAAAGAAAATATTTATTTTCAAAGCCCTTACTATTGGGCCCCTTTTACTCTAATTGGTAACTGGTTATGATCCGAACCAGGTCATGGGTTTGGCCTATCCGGATGCGTAATTTATTACGATTGAGATTGTCGGTGTTGAAATCCTCAACGATCTTTTCATCTTCAAAATCTAGCCATTCCTCTAAAAATTCCAAGGCAAGTTCCGGATTATCCTGGGATAACACCCAATCCCAGAGATCGAGGGATAATATCCGATCCCCCGTCATCCCGTCTATGGTGGCTTGATTCATGGCAGCCGAAGGCTCTAGGGTTTGATGGAAGAGCTCCAACACCGTGGCAGCATTACTGCTGTTGGTATCCCCATCACATCGAAAAGCAACCTCTAACCTCACCACTTGTTCAGCCTCTAAATCTGAAAAATTATCAGGCCATTGAATTGATTGTAAACCCGGTTTAAGGTTACTTAAAAACGCTGGGGCAGCTATAGCCTCCGGGAAGAATTGATCCTCGGGAAAACCCAATAGTTTCAGTTCTAACTGATGCTGGGCCAATGACTTTAGGGGAGGGATATGAATAAAAACCTTGGGGCGTTGGGAGTCGCTAGAGGAAATACGGGAAAAGGAACCGATTAACATCAATGGGGTGATCACCTTTTCTCCACAAATCCGACTACCATCACGGGTAGCACCGTTCCCAGAGGGGCCTCTATAGGGTTTTCCTTCTCCCTCTCGCTTCGCCTCCGCCGCACCGGTCAGTAGCAACAGCATCATCTTGGCCACACAAAATAACCTTAAACCATCGTGCCATGGCTGGGATCGCGATCGATTGCCCCCGATCCCTCGGGTCAATGAAATAATCGGGGTAAACATAGCCATATTCAGATATGAAACATTAAAGATTAAATATTAAAACAATGACGCAGATTTCGATAACGGTAATGTACCCCAGACGATCAAAATCCTATCCTACCGTAATCCTTACCACCTGAATTGACAAAGGGTGCCCTGATCTAGAGCTTTAACAGTAAATGAACCATTTAAAGCCTGTTCTAACCGCTTGATAAATTTTTTATGCTCTAATTGCTTGATCCCTGCTTGATCGATCGGTTGGCCGCTATTTTCAAAGGATAGGATATAGCCCACATCCTGCATCGTACCCTCCACTTTAATCCGTTTAACATTGACCCCATGTTTATAAATATTACAAATCATTTCTTCGATCAATTGGGTGAGTTTATAGATTTGGTTTTGGGTTAAGTTGTGGTTGCAATAGGGTTCAAAATTAGTAATGAGGGCTAAATGATTCAGTTGGTATTTAATTAAAATTTGGTCAAGTTGTTGTTGAAACAGTTTATTAATCTTTGTCTCTAAATCTTGGGGATTAACCCTTTGGTCGTGGTGGTCAAAAAAAGCCTCAATGGTTTCATAGGCCTGACGAATATCTTGATCGATCGCGATAATTTCCTGCCGTAGGTTAGAAGGATCAAAATCAGGATCTTCTAATGCCCTAGATAATAAAGAACATCGTTGTAGGGCAGTGCGGTGAATCTCTTCAAAAAATTCATTAATGGCGTTCTGTCTGATGGCCAATTCTTGGCTTAAAAAATCAAAATTGTAGCGGTAATAAAGATAGGCAACGGCCAACACCGTATTAATGATGAGAACGGGCACCACCGGCAACCACCATCCCCCCAACAGCAGCCCGTAACTCCCGAACACCAGGGCCCCTTGGCTGACTCCATAAATTAGGATAAAGAAAGGTAAGGATTGCGATCGCTTGATCACTAGGAGCATCAATCCTGTCCAGCCTAAAATCCATAGGTATTCCCCCACCTCCGGTAAGCTAGTTAATCCTCTTTCTCCATCTAGGACTTCGCTAATTAATTGGGAGGTATTGTGGGCTAAAAAGTGCACCCCATAAATCTTATTAATGGAGTGGTTTTGGAGGGTCGCTTTCGTATCAACAAAATCTTTTTCCGAGGTGGCGGTAATGCCAATTAAAACAATTTTGCCTTCAATTTGTTCTGGGGCAAAATTATGGTTAATAACATCGGTAAAGGATAGTTCTGGAAAGGGTTGGGGATGGTGACGAAATTGTCCTAGGATCTGAACGCCCCCGTCATCGGCCCTAACGTAGGCACCGGTATTTTGTGTAAACCGTGGCAATTCTACAAATGGCGGAACGGATGGCGGATTAGATAGGGGTTCCTCTTGTTTAAAGGCCATGGCCATTTGATCCCTACGACCAAACTCTAAAACAAAGCCATAGTTTTTGTTGAGGTAGTAGTCTGCCAACATGAGCGGCAAAGAGTAATCGGGGCCATCATGATGATCATTGTTCTCCCTGAATTGCTCTAACAATAACCGCCGATAATTGCCATCGTCATCGGTGATCGTATCGACAAAACCAATTTGGCCTTTCGCTTTTAACGTCGGGTTGGGGGCAATGGGGGTTAGGCCGATGAGGGTGTACACTCCAAAAATATTATCCCTCGTCTCAAAAATCCGGTTTAATTCCGTTGTGCCTGGGGGAGTGGGTAGATCCCTCACAATATCTAAGCCGATCGCGATGGGATCATATTGCTCAAGTTGATTAATAAGTTGGGCTAAATCCTGGTCTGAGATGGGATAACTTTGGAGGGTGGATTGAATATCCTGTTCCCCAATCCCCACAATTACAATGCGCTCATCGGGGGATTCTAGGGGTCTTGATCTGAGCATGATATCAAACAATTGCCATTCCCAACCCTGGAGCCAACCCAACGCCCTAAGGAGGGTGACCACCGTGAAAATGATCGTCCCAGGGATAACTAGATATTTCCAGGAAATTATCTGCTTGTTTGTTTTCACCATCGCATCAACTTTTAATGCTCAATATCTAAAAATCCCCGTGCAATTGCTCGTTTAATACTAACAATCCGACGGTTTTTTACTTCATATTTTTATTCACAGCTTCTCTGTATTTGAAGTAAACCAAAATCGTCAAACAATTCATTCAGAGAGTCTTGATCACTCTCAATGAAAAATATCTAAGAAATTATTGTTTACATAAATAGCTATTACATGTTATTAAATTAACCCATT
>JAAUPO010000110.1 GCA_012033095.1 Synechococcaceae cyanobacterium RL_1_2
GGCTTTATACATCAGCTATAATTAATAATCTTCAATTCCTTAAAGTAATCAATTATTAATTCGGTAAGCTGGCGAGCGACGGCCATGGTTTGTCCGTTAGCCCCTTTCCTTAAAGTGATAAAATTTTTGGGCATAGTCCTTCTTCACAGCAATTGAGCCATGGATCAAATGAAAATCCTAGTTGTCGGTAGTGGTGGTCGCGAGCACGCCCTAGCCTGGAAATTAAAACAAAGTAGCACTGTCGATACGGTTTATTCTCTGCCTGGTAACGGCGGAACCAAGCTAAATTTAGCGATCGATCCCCAGGACTTTTCCGCCATTCTCCAAACAGTGCAAGAACAGGAAATAGACTTAGTGGTCATTGGGCCAGAAGCTCCTTTGAGTGAAGGATTAACGGATTATCTCCAGCAACATCAGATCAAAGTATTTGGGCCCACTAAAGCGGGTGCCCAGTTAGAGGCAAGTAAATCCTGGGCGAAGGAGCTGATGAATAGCGCAGGGATTCCTACGGCCTTTAGTGAAACCTTTTCGGATTTATCCTCTGCTTTAGTCTATTTAGCCCAACAACAAGCTCCGATCGTGATTAAAGCCGATGGGCTAGCCGCTGGGAAAGGGGTGATCGTGGCTCAAACGATGGAGGAAGCGCAGACCGGCCTAGAGCGTTTATTCGCAGAGGGCTATGGCCATGTGATGGTGGAAGAGTTTTTAGCAGGGGAGGAGGTGTCGGTATTAGCCCTGACCGATGGCAAAACCATTACCCCCCTAATCCCTGCCCAGGATCATAAGCGCATCGGAGAAGGGGACACCGGAGAAAATACGGGGGGCATGGGGGTTTATGCTCCGGCCCCGATCGCGACCCCGGCCCTGATGAAAGAGGTAACGGAAACAATCCTCAAACCCACCCTCCAAGCTCTCCAACAGCGGGGTATCGATTACCGTGGAGTCATTTATGCTGGTTTGATGGTCGGTTCCGACGGCAAACCTAAGGTTTTAGAATTTAATTGTCGTTTTGGCGATCCAGAAACCCAAGCCATTCTTCCCCTGCTCAAAACTCCTTTAGATCAAGTGTTAATGGCCTGTGCCACCCAAACCCTAGGGGAGCATTTACCCTTGGCTTGGCATAAGGGCCATGCGGTGTGTGTCATTGCGGCGGCTGGGGGTTATCCGGGTTCCTATGCTAAGGGGAACGTAATTCAAGGGCTGAGTTCTGTGGTGAATGTGGGGGCCATCCCTTTCCATGCTGGCACCCAAGAAGACGATCAAGGTCAAATTTTGACTAATGGTGGTCGGGTGTTAGGGATTACGGCGGTCGGAGCTACCTTCCAAGAGGCAAGAAACACCGCCTATCGGGCCATGGAATATGTCAAATTTGATGATATTTATTTCCGTAAAGATATTGGGTGGCGAGTTTTAGCACGGGAGAGTTAGTTTGTTGCTTAAACAATCGCGATCGCGTTGGCTCTGGTGCTGGTTTTCCTTGGGTGCTTTGGTGGGGGGATGTGGCCTCATCAACCCTCCCCCAAAGGACTATTGTCCCGCTTTAGCCCATATCACCCTGGAGATGGGAGGCCTTACTGACGCGGTGATGGCCCTAGATGGAGAAGATCCCCAGACCTTACCGACTCTGGAAAATATCACGATCGCGTTTCAACAGCAGATTGAATTAATGACGCAATTGACCCCGGCACAGCCCCAACTGGTGACCTATCAAAACCAATTAGGCCAAATTTATCAGGATTATGCCACTGGCACCACCATGATGATTCAAGCCCGCCAAAACCGCGATCGGGACTTGGCCATCAAAGCACAGGAGTTAGTTTCCCAAGCAGGCCAAAGGGAAGCGAACTTAATGCCTGAAGTTACCAGTTATTGTCAAACCCCGATCGCCGAGCGAAAAAGTTAGAGACTTAGAGACTTAGGAATAAGAATTTAATAACATCTAAAACTTAAATATAGATGGGTTACGCTCCCTTGAAGGATACTCTACAAATTTCTAAGTTATTTAATTCATGATCCTTAGAGACTGGCATAAAAGTGTTGTCCACTACATTCAAATTTGATTTTGATTCCCTAAAATTTCATAATCAATGAATATTCAGCATGGATAGGGCACAAGATGCGCATCGAACAGTTAAGGGCATTTTTAACCGTAACGGAAACCGGGAACTTTGGGGAAGCAGCCAAGCAACAGGGGGTTAATCAATCCACCATTAGCCGCCAAATCCAAACCCTAGAAGAGAGTCTCGGTTCTCCCCTATTCCACCGTAACAATAAAGCAAAGCTCACGATATTTGGCCAACAGTTTCTGCCCCGGGCCAATAAAATGTGCCAAGAATGGAACAATGCCATCAAAGAGTCTAAGGATTTAATGTCCGGGAAACAGCCGGAATTATCTGTGGCTGCGATTCATTCGGTGTGTGCCTATTTTTTGCCCCCCCTACTACCAAAATTTTGTCAGGAGTACCCCCACATTCAATTTCGGTTGACGGCCTTAGGCAGCGATCGCGCATTGAAAGTATTGCGGGATGGATTAGTAGATATTGCGATCGTGATGAATAATCGACTGTTGGCGGCCAGTCCAGAAATGATTGTGGAAACCCTCTACTCAGAACCGATCGAGATTTTAATGGCCAAGGATCATCCCCTTGCCTCGGAGCCAGAGCTGTCCCTACTGAGTTTAGCCCGTTATCCCCATGTGGTCTTTAAGGATGGTTATGGGATGCAGCGTTTAGTGCGGGATTGGTTCAAAAAACAATCCTTAGATTTACAAATTATGATGGAACTCAATACCTTGGATGCCTTTCGGGGGGTCATTCGAGAAAGTAACGCGATCGCGATGTTACCCCGCTCAGCCCTCGTTGATGCCAAACAGGATCCCACCCTCCACGTAGGATTTTTGGAACAGGACATTTTAGAAGATCCCACCCTCAAAGACTTTTTGACCAGGGAAGTGATCATTACCACCACCAGCGATCGGCTCCATATTCCCCCCATCATCAGCTTTTGCCAACTAGTGCGCCAGTTTCCCCGCAGTAAATACCCCTGGTTAACCTAGAAATCCACCCCTGGGAGGAGGCCGTCTTATAATAGGATTTTGCTGCCACCCTGTAAGCAGAATCTTTATTTCCGTTACGATGTTATTCCGTCATTTCAATTCAACCATTTATGACTAGTCGCCACCGTTCTATACCGTTTATCCATCGTTGGTCCCGGGTGATTATCGCCACCATTGCGATCATTGGATTTTTACTGACCTCCTATCTCACCATTACCAAATTAGGGGGCGGGGAAGTGGCCTGTGGTACCGACGTTGCTAGTGCCGGCGAAGGTTGTAACTCTGTATTAGATAGTCCCTACGCCACGGTATTTGGTTTACCCTTGAGCCTCTACGGTATGGGGGGATATGTGGCCATGGCCACTTTTTCCTTACTGCCCCTCGCCCTGGGGAAAAAATCCAAAAAAGTAAAAAAACAATGGGTAAGAATGGACTTGGTTATTGCTGTTGGCTGGGGGGGTAGCCATGGCCACCTTCAGCAGTTATTTAATGTTTATTCTTTTCACTAAACTACAAACCACTTGTTACTATTGCATCACTTCGGCGACTTTTTCCTTTAGTTTTCTCATCTTGGCCTTAATTGGTAGGGAATGGGAAGAATTGGGCCAAGTTTTTTTCACTAGTCTATTGGTGGGGATGATCACGTTAGTGGGCACCTTAGGGGTTTATAGTTCCATTGAAGCGGGCATTAAAGCCGAGCTTCCCGATCCAGTCACCGGTAAAATTACCATTACCCTCCCGAAAGGCAAAGCAGAACCCCCCTATGGTTGGGAAATTAATACTACTTCCGGGGAAAGTGAAATTGGGTTAGCCGAGCATTTGACCTCGATCGGGGCGAAAGAATATGGTGCTTTTTGGTGTCCCCATTGTTTTGAGCAAAAACAGCTATTTGGGAAAGAAGCATTTGCTAAAATCAACTATATTGAGTGCGCCCAAGAAGGCATAAATCCCCAACCTGAAGTCTGTCAAGCTGCGGATTTATCCGGATATCCGACCTGGGAGATTGGGGAAGAAAAGTATTCTGGCACTATTCCCCTAGAAAAATTAGCAGAATACTCAGGTTACCAAGGTTCTACCGACTTTAAATATACGCTGCCGTAATTCCCCCAACCCACCATGGCCAAACGATCTCAATTTTCTTGGTTATTTAAATATTTTCTAAAACTTTGGAATAGCCAATATTTCGTTCTCTCTAGTACGGTGGGGGTGGGCCTACTGATCTTCCTGTTAAGAATGGCGGGTCTATTTGAAGTATTGGAACTAGGTCTATTGGATCGTTTTTTTCGTTGGCGGCCCCCAGAAGCCCCAGAGGAAAGGGTGGTGGTGATTAGTATCGATACGAAGGATGTCAATGTAATTAATTCTTGGCCCATTCCGGATCTTTATATTTCGAAGTTGCTATTGACCATCAATGAACAGGAACCGCGCTTGATTGGTTTAGATGTGTTTCGGGATGTGTCTGTGCCACCGGGTAAGGAGGAACTGCATAAAACCCTAGAGCAGTCAAATAATATCATCGCGATCGAAAAGCTAGAGAGCAAGGATCGGGCTGGGGTCTCGGCTCCCCCGATCATGTATGAAAAAGAGCAAGTGGGTTTTAATGATGTTAAGTATGATGAGGATCTTAAGGTTCGCCGTAACTTTATTATTTCCATTCCCAATGGCACAGAACAACCCCGCCTTAGTCTTTCCTATATTTTAGCGTTGGATTATTTGGCTGCTGAGGGGATCGTCTCGGAGCCCACCAATAATAATTTCAAACTGGGAAAAGCTAGTTTTCCTCGGATTAATAGTAATACCGGTGCCTATGCCTATGAAGATGCTTCGGGTTATCAATTATTATCCAATTTTCTGGATCCTAGGTTGATTCCCATGGTTTCTATGACGGAAGTGTTAGAGCGCAAAATTCCGCCCAACTTTTTTAAAAATAAAATTGT
This sequence comes from Synechococcaceae cyanobacterium RL_1_2, assembly GCA_012033095.1. Classification (GTDB taxonomy): domain Bacteria; phylum Cyanobacteriota; class Cyanobacteriia; order Cyanobacteriales; family JAAUPO01; genus JAAUPO01. Next base: position 4,993 of record JAAUPO010000110.1, read on the forward strand.
GTTGATTGGCTTTACCGATGAAATTAATAAGGATCTGTTTGCCATTCCTTATCTAGGCCGTGACTTTAACCATACGGATCAAGATAGCCAGAGCCGAGCAGTTTTTGTGTCTGGGGTTGAGCTCCATGCTAATTTTACAGCCCAAATTTTGCGATCGGCCCTAGATGGCAGGCCAATTCTTTGGTCTCCCCCTTTGTATTGGGAGTTTACTTTGATTATGGTGTGGGCGATCGCGGGGGGTAATTTAATTTATTTATTGCGATCTAAGCTTATTTCCTACCTATTTCTTGCCTTAATTTTGGGGTTAATTGGCATTATCAATTACGGTGTCTTTTGTGGTTTTGGCTGGTGGATTCCTAGTATTTCCCAGGCCACAAGCTTGATGGTTTCCGCGATCGCGATTACCGGTTATATTGCCTACCAGGAATTAGAGTTACAACGATCGAAAAAATTCCTGCAATCGGTGATTGATAAAATTCCTGATCCTATTTTGTTAAAGATACCCAATACCGTTGGATTGTACTGAACCAAGCCTTTGAAGATTTTATTGGTTACCCCCTAGAGGAGATGTTGGGAAAATCTGAACAGGATTTTTTCCCCCCCAATGAAGTCAATATCTTTTTGGAGCAGGATCAAAAGGTTTTAACCACAGAGCAAGCCCAAGAACATGAGGAGGAATTTACTAACGCTAACGGGGTTACCTATCTGACGGAAACGAAGCGATCGATCCATAAGGATGGTGCTAGTAACGTATTTTTAATCGGGGTAATTAGGGATATTACCGAACGTAAACGCATGGAGGAACAACTGCGCCGTACAGCGGTGGAGTTAACCCGCTCCAATATTGAACTCAAAGAAAGCGAAGGAAAATTAAGATATTTAGCTAACCACGATCCCCTGACGGGCTTGGCTAATCGTAAATTATTCTATGAAAGTTTAGCCAGCGCGATCGAGTGGGCCGATAACAATAAACAATTAGTTGGTTTGTTATATCTAGATTTAGATGGATTCAAACCCGTCAATGATAATCTGGGCCATGATATGGGAGATCTATTGCTCCAGGCGGTTTCCCAACGGATTAAAAATTGTTTACGTAATAGCGATATTGTTTGTCGGTTAGGGGGGGATGAGTTTACCGTCATTCTCCATGGCATCAAAGCATCGGATCATGGGGAGGTGGTGGCGGATAAAATTCAAAAAACCATTAGCCAGGAGTTTATGATCAAAGACCATAGTATTTTTATTAGTACGAGCATTGGCATCAGCGTTTATCCCCAAGACGCACTTACTCAAGATGAGTTGATTAAGCTGGCGGATAGTGCTATGTATGTGGCTAAACAAGAAGGGAAAGGTCGTTTTAAATCTGCCCAATCTAACCAATCTAACCAGACCTCCCCAGATCAGCCATAATTTGCCTGGTGCTAGGACTGAGAAGGAGCGAGCGAGTATACTCTGTTTCGTTGCGATCGCGGGCCCTACGGGAGCATGGGCCTAATTAATTTTTACTGTTTTGATTACTATTGCCTGGCACCAGCGATGAAACAACTTAATTTATTTAAGGATGACTCCACCCCCTATCACGTTAAAAAACCTAGGTTAATCATGGGGAAACAGGAGCTCATTGACTGGAAGCAAAGAGTTTTTAATGCCCAACGCCAAGCCATGGAGTTTAGGGAACAACAATCCCTGTTTGATATGAATAGCTATAACGTTAGTCCGTTGTTAGCCGTGCGGCAGGCCGATGAGATTGATCCTTTTAGCCTCGATCGCAAACCCTTTGATTTTTATCGCAACCCGAATGTAGGGGGGCAGTGTCTGATCTATTTCGTCATTGATCATGGCTTACCCATCGTGTTGTACGTGGGAGAAACCAAACTTTCAGCCAAGCAACGTTGGGGTAACCACGATTGTGAACTGTATAACAAACGTTATATTGAACTCCATCGTAAATATGACCTACCCGTGGCGATTAATATTTCCTTTTGGTACGATACCCCCACCCGTCGTAGCGATCGTCTTAAGCTCGAAGAAAGTTTAATTAAAAAATTTAAAAGTCCTTTCAATAAGGAAAACTGGGCCCTATGGGGTCAACCTTTTTGTAAAGAAGCTTATATTTAGTCCCCTATAGCCATCCCAAGCCTCATTAGCACTTACGCCCAAGCCCCCTAAATGCCCCAAATTGGGGAGACTTATAGTCTTTTTAAATAATTAGAGGAAACAAATAGATCTGAAAACATTCCATTGAGAGGAACAGCCACCCCATACTAAATTAAATTGACTATATATAAACG
>JAAUPO010000111.1 GCA_012033095.1 Synechococcaceae cyanobacterium RL_1_2
GGGGGCTTTTAAAATACACTCTTAGAAATGTGTAGAGTATCCTTCGAGGGAGCGTATCTCCATTTAAGTTTTAGATTTTATTAAATCCTTATTCCTATGTGGAAAAAGCCGTTTTATTGTTCTGATAATTTAATCACTGAAACCGTTGTGATATAAACGATAGATGTAGCCTGTCCCCCTCTAAGCTTGAGCCGAAAAACCTTAATCAAAATGAACCTGATTAGCATGAAATCAATACAGTTCAAGCATTACAAATCTACCGATAGATACCAAATAGGTTCTATAAAGGGGATAGATCGCTAAAGGGATGGTTGTGGCTCAGCTCCTGTGATGGTTAAAACTCCCATTGCATTTTGAAATTACTTCCATAATTTTGGGTTTCATTTTTGGTGGACAAAACATAAAAACTAGGGATGAGGGCTAACTTTTCGTTGATGGGCCAATATAGACTGCTGTCGAGGGTATCTATTTCTGGGGCATCATTGTAGGCCAAGGTAAAAGTTGCTTGTTGTTGACCAATATTATCCACCCTAAACCCGGCCTGCCACTGATCATGATCATAGCTGCCAAAAATGCCAAGATTTTGATTTAAGCCCCAAGCAAAACTAGCTCGCCACCGGGCATCATTGAGTCCGTTATAAATTAATTGAATTGTGTTGTCTGGATCAAATTGATAAGCAATTTGGCCAATTAATTTTGGTTGATCAAATCCTAGGTTTGGATTCGCCGATAACTGGGATTCGGCCATCAAGCCGAGGGTGAAATTCAAATCGATCGGGGCAGACCATTGGGCGATCGCGCCACTGGCTAAAATATTTTGGGAGACGGTGTTATTCAAAAAAGCATTTTTTTGGGGATTGAGATAGGGATTAACCTGTAACAACCGGCTTAATTCAATCTGGGGCGCAATGGTCATGGTGACGCGATCGCCAATCTCACTACGGTAAAATAATTCCCTAATCTCTAGCTGTTCATTGCCTTCTCCTCCATAGAGTAAAGCATTGGTCTTTCCTGTGCCTAGATTTAATTGGGTGATCAATTGATCGCCGCCATCAAACCGAGAAAGTAATTCAAAGCGGGTAGCAGCTGTCAAGTTGAGCTTAGTCTCGATTTGGGAAACGTTGATCCAGCCATAACCCCTCAAACTACTATTCGGCGAAAATGTGGTGGCATTATCATCAATTAAGCCAGCTTCAAATGTATCGACATCGGCTTTAAATAAAGCTAATTCCCGGGCAAGCTGCCGTTGTAACTGCCTTAAGGCCACTAGTTCTTGTTGTTTAATCTCAATGGAATTGCGTTCGATATTCGCTAACAGCGTATGTAAATAGTAAGCAAATTCATAGCGAGTTAAAGAGTCTGGATCGATGGGATCTAGTTGATCTAGGTCTTCTGGAGGCAAGGGCACCCGATTATCATTCATGATTTTTTCTAGGGTGAGCCAAGGGTCATTGGTGTTAGAGGCTTCTCTCAATTGGGAAACTTGGGCGATCGCCCCTGTAGATAAAGCGATCACCGTGGCCAGAGAAATGAATAGCCCTCCACACAATTTTTGATCGGGGTTCATAGCCTTAAAACCTAAACATGTTGCCCAGAAGCATTATTATAATGACCAATTCGATGCAATTGTTCAGCCTTTAATTGATTATGGATAGGAGTTGCGTTATGGCCCTTGCTCTAGTTAAGTTTTCATCGGAAGATTGCGGCATTTGCCATAAAATGTCCTTCTACGATCGCAAAGTAGCCGAAGAATTAGGTTTAGGTTTTATTGATGTCAAAATGCAGGATACTGCAACCTATCGTCAATATCGAAAAATCTTGTTAAGCCAATATCCTGACAAACAGGGCATGGGCTGGCCCACCTATCTTTTTATGTGAAAATCCTGAAGATAGTTTTACGGTTATAGGGGAAGTAAAAGGTGGCCATCCTAAGGGGGAATTTCGCGATCGTTTAACAGCCATATTAAACCCATAACTATCGTTGGTTCGATGTTTGGCCCGATACTCCATGGGATAGTTATTCCCTAAAGTACGACAACAATGAATAACTAAAAATATAGCGGACAAATATAGCTAATTTCATAATTGTAGATAACAATATAATCATTTAACGCTTTGCTGTTTACTGTGCAAAATTTTTTGTATGCTTAACCATTAGTAAATTTGCTTTAGTTAAATAACTAAAAATAACTAAAAATAACTAAATTTTTTCCCCGCTCAAAATAAAAATAGGATCTACCGCCGCAAAGGTTTGACTGATGCCCCTAGTCTCTAGGCGGTTAGTGGCTGACTGTTGTACTTCGACGTTCCTAACCCTGAGCTCCGAAAAACTTTCAGACACCGCGTATAGACTTTCCAAATTACTAGCCGTAACGACTAACCGACCATCGGAAGGTAAATATTCCCAAGAGGCAAGGATAATCGCTTTCAAGGATTTTCCTCCTTCGATACAGATGCGATCGGGGTGATGGGGAATAGTTTCTAAACATTGAGGTGCTTGATCCTGCACGATATGAATATTTTTTACCCCAAATAATTTGGCATTTTTATTAATCAATTCCGCCACGTCCCCATCCCGTTCGATCGCGTAAATATTAGCCTCCGGACACATTAAACCCACCTCCACCGGAATAGTCCCCGTGCCGGCTCCAATATCCCATAACGTCGAACTGGCTTCCATTCTTAGGGCGGATAGTAATAATAATCTTACTTCTCGCTTGCTGAGGGGAATTCCTGGAAGGCGCGCAAATAATTGATCAGGGATGCCAGGCGTTTTGTAAGGCCAAAGATCAGACATAAAAATTAGGTATAGGTAAAAGACGATTTAACCCAAACGGTAAGCTAAGTGTCTGTATTGTACAGCCTACTCCATGGGCTAACGGCCTAACCCTCCACCAGGTTAATTTTTAATTAGACAGGACTTACGCAAAAATTTCGATTCTGTCTTGGGAACCATAATGCTTGGGGACGTTTGGGGACAATCGTTCAAGCAAGTCCTTCAAATTTTGGGAATTTAGGGGGCTTGTGCGTAAGTCCTAAAATAAGTCTGGTGTCTGGTTCAATTTGGCCAGGGCCGCCATTAATGCTGGTACTTCACGAAAGGAGAGGTAACCAGGAATATAGGGAAAGCTCACCGGTTGTCGCGCGATCGCAGTTTCAATCAATGTCAAATCAGGAAAACTCAACACCGCCACTTTTGCGATCGTATTATGTGCCTCAAAACCCCCATCTAAGCCTGCCACCAAAGAAATTTTCCCTGGCAACCAATCCCAGCAAATTACCCTAGGAGCTAGCTCCCATTGTAGTTGTTTTGCCTGATCGTCGGTTTGCGGCCAATTATTAATGATTGGAACATCCATTAAAGCGATTGGTCTAGGATAAAGTTAATAACTAACCCCTTGTTAGCCATCCAAATCATAATCAAAAAGGATCAATCTGGACTCTCCATTAACAACCTCTATGAAATATTTTCGGATTCCCATCTTAGTTTTTTGCCTTTCCATCATCACCATTAACCTTGTGGCCTGCGGTGATGCTAATGCAGAGATTAATCAAATAGATCCTGAACTGGAAGCCCAGGTCTTAGAGATCCTTCGTCAAAATCCCCAAGTAATTCTAGACTCGGTTAATAATTATCGAGCGGAACAGGAACGAAAAGAGCAAGAAGCCAGAGCGGCGGCGATGGAAACCCTAAAAACTGATTCCATCCAGTTTATTGGTTCTTCCCCTACCACTAGCCCGACCATCGAAAACAAAATAATTTTGATGGAATTTTCTGACTTTCAATGTCCTTTTTGTGCCGAAGCCCATACCACCGTTAAGGAATTTATGGCTAAGTATGGCGATCGGGTGGTGTTAGTCTATAAGCATCTGCCCCTAGAACAGATTCATCCTGAAGCCATGCCCGCTGCCCAAGCTTCCTGGGCGGCCCAACAACAGGGTAAATTTTGGGAGTACCACGATGCCCTCTTTGAAAATCAAAATAAATTAGGGGAAGATCTATACATCTCCATTGCCAAGGATCTGGGGTTAAACCTCGATAAATTTAATGAAGATCGTGCCAAAGCCATCCCCGCGATCGAAGAAGATATTGCCCTCGCAGACCAGCTCAATTTCCGTGGTACTCCCCAATTTGCCATGAATGGAGAAGTTTTCTCTGGAGCAGTAAGTTTAAAATACCTTGAGGATGTATTGGCAAAAGTCAGTAATTAATATCTAAAATCCTCAAAAAATATCAAGATTTGTAACGTTTTGTTTGCTCCCCGAAAGGAACCATCACGCTCTAAATCCCTGGTGGTAGGGGCCAGGGATTTTTAACCCTCTATGGATAGGATAATAGATAGGGATGGCTGTTCATTAACCATAAAATACCCTCCAAGCACCATCAGGAAACGCGATCGCGCAAATAAACCATTAGTTATTCAATCTTGCAATCAAAGCTAACAATAGCTAAACTTCTTTACATAATTGCTTTAAATAACATTTAAGATAAAGCACCAACTAGATTAACTTATTAAAAATAGGAGGAGCGTAGTCAATGGGACTACCTTGGTATCGTGTACATACGGTCGTCCTGAATGATCCAGGTCGGCTGATTTCTGTACATTTAATGCATACTGCTCTTGTTGCAGGTTGGGCAGGATCGATGGCTCTATATGAGCTAGCTGTGTTTGATCCCAGTGATCCCGTCCTTAACCCCATGTGGAGACAGGGCATGTTTGTACTACCCTTTATGGCTCGCCTAGGGGTTGACAGCTCCTGGGGTGGCTGGAGCATCACCGGAGAAACTGGTGTTGACCCAGGCTTTTGGTCTTTTGAGGGCGTAGCTGCTGCCCACATCGTTCTATCTGGAATGTTATTCCTTGCCGCCGTATGGCACTGGGTATATTGGGATTTAGAGCTATTTGTTGATCCCCGTACTGGAGATCCCGCTCTTGATCTACCCAAAATGTTTGGTATTCATCTATTCCTTTCCGGTTTACTTTGCTTCGGTTTTGGTGCATTCCACCTAACCGGCGTATGGGGTCCTGGGATGTGGGTTTCCGATCCTTACTCCCTCACTGGCCATGTGCAGCCCGTTGCTCCAGAATGGGGCCCGGCTGGATTTGACCCGTTCAACCCCGGTGGTGTGGTTGCCCACCATATCGCTGCTGGTGTCGTAGGGATCATCGCTGGTCTATTCCACCTCACCGTCAGACCCCCAGAAAGACTCTATAAAGCTCTCAGAATGGGTAATATTGAAACTGTTCTTTCTAGTAGTATTGCTGCGGTATTCTTCGCTGCATTTATTGTGGCTGGAACTATGTGGTACGGTAGTGCAACCACTCCGGTTGAACTTTTCGGCCCCACCCGTTACCAATGGGATAATGCCTACTTCAAAAATGAGATCCAAAGACGGATTGATACTGAAGTGGCTAACGGTGCAAGCATTGAAGAAGCCTGGGGAACAATTCCTGAGAAACTTGCTTTCTATGACTATATTGGCAATAGCCCCGCTAAAGGTGGTTTATTCCGGGTAGGAGCTATGGATAGTGGGGATGGTATTGCTACTGGTTGGTTAGGCCACCCCGTCTTCAAAGACAAAGAAGGTCGAGTATTAGAAGCTAGAAGAATGCCTAACTTCTTTGAAACCTTCCCTGTGGTATTAGCGGATAAAGATGGCGTAATTCGTGCTGACATTCCTTTCCGTCGGGCTGAATCTCGCTTTAGTGCGGAACAAGCCGGCTTAACTGTTTCTTTCTACGGTGGTGAACTGGATGGTCAAACCTTCACTGACCCCGTTAAAGTAAAACAGTATGCTCGTAAGAGTCAGTTAGGTGAACCTTTTGTGTTCGATCGCGAAACCATGAACTCTGACGGTGTATTCCGTTCTAGCCCTCGTGGTTGGTTTACCCTTGGTCATGCTGTATTTGCTCTGTTCTTCTTCTTTGGTCATATTTGGCATGGTGCTCGGACTCTATTCCGTGACGTATTTGCTGGGGTTGACCCTGAATTATCTCCAACTCAAGTAGAGTGGGGATTCTTCCAAAAAGTAGGGGACAAATCTACTCCTAACAAGACAGCTTAATTTTTAGCTAATATTTAACTAGGGGGTCTTCACGGGCTTCCTAGTTATTCGATTTTTTAAAATAACACTCACTCCTTTAAATTCATAAATTTAGGTACCAACTATGGAAAGCGTAGCTTACATCACGGTTTTGACCATGGCGATCGCCGTATTGTTCTTTGCCGTAGCCTTTCGTGAACCCCCCAAAATTAACAAGTAAAACGATCTTGTTTAATTGCGATCAATATAAACCAACGATCAAACCACATTTTCCTCTAAAGAAAGTTGTTAATCCCGTTGGCACAAACAAACATAAACTTCCACCCCTTGAGAAAAACTGAATCTGAAGGGGTGTATTGTTTTTTAATAATTTTGATAATGATAATTAATTGATAATTCATAATTTATAATTACGTTAAGGATCGATCCAACTAATATAAAAAAAGCCATGTTATGTCCCCGTTGTAATCACCCTGAAAGTAGAGTCTTAGAATCCCGTTCAACGGAAGCCGGTAAAAGTGTACGGCGTAGAAGGGAATGTTTAGATTGCAACCATCGTTTTACCACCTATGAGCGCGTTGAATGTGTACCGATTACTGTGGTTAAGCGAGATAATAAAAGGGAATTATTTGATCGATCTAAGTTATTAAGGGGCCTATCCAGGGCTTGCGAAAAAACCGATGTTCCTTACGAGCAATTAGAATATTTAGTGGATGAAATTGAAGGTAAAATTCAACAGTCCAGCAGCAAAAAAGTTACTACAGACACGATCGGGGATTGGGTTTTAAGTTTTTTGAAAGAAACTAATGAAGTTGCTTATATTCGATTTGCATCGGTTTACGGCAAATTTCAAGGCATTAAAGACTTTATTGAAACCTTAGATAAACTCCAAGCAACCAATCAAGACAATTACCCCCAAGTCTTACATCAAGAGGACGAACAACAAACCTTGATGGTGTAAATAATTAAGAGTTTCAAGTAAGGAATACGATGGGCTACCCTTGGGATATAAAGCCTTAATCAATTTGATCGCAACAAATTCCTCATGGTTAAAACCTCACGATATAGCAATCCTAAATAGCTTGTGGAAATTGAGTACATTGAAAGATATAGTCAATTTAATTTAGTATGGGGTGGCTGTTCCTCTCAATGGAATGTTTTCAGATCTATTTGTTTCCCCTAATTATTAAAAGACTATAAGTCTAGTAAGGTCTTCATGTTATGACCTGGTT
>JAAUPO010000112.1 GCA_012033095.1 Synechococcaceae cyanobacterium RL_1_2
AGGCTCGGTTGGCCCCCTACAGAATAAGTCTTTAACAGGACTTACGCAAAAATTTTGATTCTGGGAACCATGATGTTTGGAGACAATCGTTCAAGTAAGTCCCGCAAATTTGGGGGATTTAGGGGACTTGTGTGTAAGTCCTATTTAAGATTAACTATGGTGCTTCCCAGCATTATTACGATTGCAGGCAAAACCATCGGCTAGTCGCCATCGGTACCTATCCCGTTAAGGAATAAGAAATTAATAACATCTAAAACTTAAATTCCCATTAGGTTACCTTCACTCGCAGGAGACCCCACAAATAGCTAAGTTATTTAATTCACGATCTTAAGTTAACTTTTTCTAATTTCGACAATCCCTGGGATGGGTTGTTAAACCTGGGGAAAAATACATGGTTTGTCATTAGTCAGGGACAACGCAACCTTTGTGCCAATATCCAAGGGTTTAAACGCTTTACTTCTAGCATGAAGATTATTGCCGGAAGATGTCTGTAAACAGTATCGATATTCCCGCCCAAGGAATTGCCTATCTTTAACTATAATGGAAGCCCCCTCATCGGGCTTGATTATTAACTCTTCTTCCCTAACCATTAAATCTCCCCATTGACAGGCTTGATTCTCATTGTGATTGATCTCAAATTCACCAATTTCGGTTTCCCAACAGTTTTTGCCTAATTTAGCGGGGAGAAAATTAGCTTGGGTAACAAATTCTGCCACAAACCTGGATTGGGGGGTAATATAAATTTCCTCTGGCGTTCCAATTTGCTCTAGTTTGCCATCCCTCATCACCGCGATGCGATCGGAAATGGCTAAAGCTTCTTCTTGGTCATGGGTGACAAATAAGGCAGAGGTTCCACTTTGTTTGAGAATACGCCGAATTTCATGGCGCAGTCGTTGTCTAACCTGGACATCTAAATTGCTCAGGGGTTCATCTAACAAAATCAAGTCCGGAGCTGGGGCCAAACGCTCGACCAAGGGCTACCCGCTGTTGCTGTCCACCGGATAATTGATGGGGATAACGATTACCTAATTCTCCCAAACCAATTAAATCCAATATTTCTTTTACCCTTACTTTAATTTGTTGATGATTCCGGCCTTTCAAGCCAAACGCAATATTTTTTCGCGATCGTGAGATGGGGAAAAAGAGCATAATCCTGAAATACCATACCCGTATTTCTTTTTTCTGGGGGCAACCAATGGTGTTGGGCATCCACTAACTCTCCTCGTAAATCAACACTTCCTTGCGAACTTTTCTCAAATCCTGCGATGATGCGCAACAGGGTTGTTTTCCCGCAACCAGACGGCCCTAAAATCCCAATTAACTCCCCTTGTTCTAAATTAAAACTAACTTCCGACAAGGCTTTACGACCTGCTTGATCAAACTTCTTCGTGACGCGATCGAGCTTTAAAACAGGGACAGTAACCATAGTTAATTAAATTTACCGATCTACCCTAGGCAGACCTAAGTATATAAGTAATAAATCAGTTAATGAGTATAACACTAGCCTTTAATAAATAGGAATTATTAGCAAAAAGAAAAATTAATTTTAGGAAGGCTTTAGATCCGAGGCTTTTATATATAAGAAAAAATAATCAGAAAGATAAAAGAAAAAGATTGTTACAAAGGTTTACAAAAGAAGAAGTGGTTGTTATATTAGTTACATATTCATCCGAAGCCAAAAGGCGATAGCCACAAGCTTCAACATATATCCGAACCTAAAAAACTAAATAGCAATCATAAGATGACAACCACTTTACAACAACAGCAAAGTGCTTCCACATGGGAACGCTTCTGTCAGTGGGTAACAAGCACCAATAACCGCCTATACGTAGGCTGGTTTGGAACCTTGATGATCCCCACCCTATTAGCAGCCACAACCTGCTACATCATCGCCTTCATCGCAGCACCTCCTGTGGATATCGATGGAATCCGTGAGCCCGTAGCCGGTTCCCTACTATACGGAAACAACATTATTTCCGGAGCAGTAGTACCCAGCTCCAACGCGATCGGTCTTCACTTCTACCCCATCTGGGAAGCAGCATCTCTAGATGAATGGTTATACAACGGCGGTCCTTACCAGCTAGTAATTTTCCACTTCCTAATTGGAATTTTCTGCTACATGGGTCGTCAGTGGGAACTATCCTACCGTCTAGGGATGCGTCCTTGGATTTGCGTAGCTTACTCCGCACCTGTATCTGCAGCGTCTGCAGTATTCCTAGTATATCCTTTCGGACAAGGTTCCTTCTCCGATGGAATGCCTTTAGGAATCTCCGGAACATTCAACTTCATGATCGTGTTCCAAGCCGAGCACAACATCCTAATGCACCCCTTCCACATGTTGGGAGTAGCGGGTGTATTCGGTGGTTCATTGTTCTCCGCCATGCACGGTTCCCTAGTAACATCTTCTCTAGTACGGGAAACCACTGAGTTAGAATCTCAGAACTATGGTTACAAATTCGGACAAGAAGAAGAGACCTACAACATCGTAGCGGCTCATGGTTACTTTGGTCGTTTGATTTTCCAATATGCATCCTTCAACAACAGCCGTTCCTTACACTTCTTGTTAGGAGCATGGCCAGTAGTAGGAATCTGGTTCACTGCAATGGGCGTAAGTACCATGGCATTCAACCTAAATGGATTTAACTTCAACCAATCCATTTTGGATTCTGAAGGACATGTAGTAAATACATGGGCGGACATTCTAAACAGAGCTAACTTAGGATTTGAAGTAATGCACGAACGTAATGCGCATAACTTCCCCTTAGACTTAGCGTCTGGAGAGCAAGCTCCTGTAGCGTTAACTGCACCTGCGATTAATGGTTAAGTCTTAGATAGCTAAGAGATTATCAGTCGGTTTAGTTTTAAACTGAGTGAGCAAGAAACCCTGTCTCGATGAGGCGGGGTTTTTTGTTAGCTTTTTTTGGGGATCGCGATCGCTTGGATCTTAATGGTTAAAATGCCATGACGTAAACGGACTTCCCTTAATTGATAGATTCCTTGAAAAGTTTAGCTATAGGGAGGATGGGGTTTCGCAACAAAAATATTGTTAAAAAACTTAACCCAAATTTGGATTAAATCGGTTTAACCTATCAGTCTAAGTATTTAGTAACAATTTTTACATAACTTACATAACAACAATTTATTAGGAACCGATTTAACCCATGACTGTAGAACTAGCAACTATGTTGAGAGAGGGAACCAAAAATCCCACTCCATGGCAGAAAATGTTGGCTTTGTTAAATGCTTTTTAAAAGGAGTAGTTGAGAAAACTTCCTATCGCAAACTAGTGGCTAATCTTTATTTTGTCTATTCGGCTATGGAAGAGGAGTTGGACAAGCTCAAAGATGATCCGATCGTGAGCAAAATTTACTTCGTTGAACTTTTCCGTAAGGAGAGCCTAGAGACTGATTTACAGTTTTATTATGGTAGTAATTGGAAAAATGAAGTGTCTCCTTCGGATTCGGCTAAGGCCTATGTTGCCCGTATTCATGAGATTGCGGCTTCTCAACCAGAGCTACTAGTGGCCCATTCCTATACTCGTTATTTAGGGGATCTTTCCGGTGGTCAGATTTTAAAAAATATTGCTCAAAAGGCGATGAATTTGAATGATGGTGGCATGGCTTTTTATGAGTTTCAAGCTATTCAGGATGAAAAGGCTTTTAAACAAAATTACCGCCAAACGATGAATGAACTTCCGGTGGATATGGCTATGGCTGAGGCGATCGTGGAGGAAGCTAACGATGCTTTCAAGATGAATATGAATATGTTTAATGAACTAGAGGGTAATCTGGTTAAGGCGATCGGGAAAATGTTGTTTGGTTTTTTAACCAATCGTAAAACCCCTGGCAGCACGGAAGCCGGCGCAACTGCTTAGGTTGCTCCATGGACTCTAGATGCTAGATGTTAATTTTTTGAGTTTAATTGTTTAAAAGCTTTAGTAGCTCCATAATCCTTGAAGGTAAAAGCCTTACAGGGATTTTTTGTAGTGATGATGGCAAGGGATAGGATTTTGGCTATCCTTTTTAATATTAGGACTTCCGCACAAGCCCCCTAAATCTGCCAAATTTGGGGGACTTGCTTGAAAGATTGTCCCCAAACATCATGGTTCCCAGAATCAAAATTACAGAATTAAAATTACAGAATTAAAATTTTTGCGTAAGTCCTGAATCTAAAAAGTTTTCAAACATAGGTTGTTGTTTTATGGGGGGCTCGAAGTTTTCAATGGTTATGCTTGGCTGACCTTGAAGTAAGGTGTCACCGGTGCTAAAGGCTGTTGTTAACGCTGGAGAATATTAACGATCGCGGCTTTTATATTGGGAAAAGCAAACTTAAAACCCTGGGCTTGGGCCGCTTGAGGGAGCACTTTTTGACCATCTAAAACTACGGTGGCCCCTTCCCCCAACAACAGATTTAGTGCAAAACCAGGAACAGGTAACCAAGAAGGTTTTTCATCACATCCCCCAACACGGCGCATAGTTGGGCCATGGTAACCGGTTCCGGGGCGGTCGCATTATAAATCCCCTCCATAGACGGATTGTCTAACGCCGCCAGGATCAGGTTAATTACATCCTGGCGGTGAATCCAGGAAAACCATTGTTTGCCAGTGCCGAGGGGGCCCCCCATAAAGGTTTTGAACACGGGTAACATTTTGCCCAATGCTCCACCATTTTCGGCGAGTACAATGCCCAAGCGCAGGATCACTAATCTAACGTTGTGATCTTTGACTGAGGTTGCGGCTTGTTCCCATTGGCCACACACATCTGCCAAAAAGTCTTGACCTTGGGGGCTAGTTTCATCAAAGGTGGCTTGATCGGAAACTCCATAAAACCCGATCGCGGAGGCATTAATGAGCACTTGAGGTTTAATCTCCGTTTGGGCGATCGCTTCAGTAATCAAAGTCGTCGTCTTAACTCGACTAGTTAAAATCAATTGCTTTTGTTCTGGAGTCCATTTTTTTTCCGCGATCGGTTCCCCCGCTAGATTAATAATGGCATCGGCTTTGACTATTTCCTGTTGCCAAGCTCCTGACTCCATGGGGTTATAGGGCGAGATCTGGACACAGGGAAAACTAGTTTGGGGAAATAAAATTTTTCCCTTTTGTTCGTTACGGGTGAAGACAGTGATGTGATGATTATTTCTATGTAAGGCTGTAACTAGGGCCGCACCAACAAAACCAGTGCCGCCAGTGATCGCAATTTTCATAAAGGGGAAATTTAGTATGATGATTTATCTTCCTTCACCAAGATACACAAATGCCATTTGATTAGCCTAACTTATGCGATTCTAAAATTAACCTTGGTTACATGTATTGATCTATGCCTAGGGCACAAGGGCTAGGGGATTAGGGATCGCACCTATTCTGTCGGGGAAGAGGTTGAATTACAATGGATGGAAAAGGTTTTAAAGTTATTTTTATTTTTCCATTAAAATTAATTAATAACATTAACTAAGGGCTATCATCATTTAAACCTGAAACTATTCTTATTTCTTAGCTAAGGATTTCAGTTTAAACTATATTTTTGAACTATGCTTTTTGAACTATATTTTTTGAACCTGGCTCAGGATCAACGTTCTAACGCTAATGGATGACACGCCCTAATATCTGCTGTTAGTTCTGAATTTAACATTTACAAAGTTAGCCCTAGTTTTTTAAATTCTCTTTATTTGTTGCCCCAGACTTCGAAAAATTTGATGAAAACCAAACCTCCTTCCTTTGACTATGATGAAGATTACCAACGTCTCAAGCCGAATAAAATCCTATTAATTTGGGGCATAGCTAGCGTCGTAATCTTTTTGGCAATTTTAGTGGGGTTTTATGGGAATCGCTCAACTAACCAACAAGAAGGTGTCAACGATCGCGCTGAACAAAGGGAACAATCGGAAGCAGAAGCCACCATTGAACAGGGACAAGAGCTTGATCCTGCCGCTTTAGAACCAAACACCTCCTCACAATCCCGAGAAGGCGATCGGGAAACGGACTCCGTTAAAAATCCATCTTCGGACAGGGAGGAACCAGCAAAAAATATTAACGATGAAGGGACGCTCAACGAATCCGCCGTCCCAATCAAAAGTAATGGTAAAACCATTGATATTAGTTGGGATAATCGGGAATCGATGATTGCCCAGATGCCCCCCCAATCGATCGCGTTAACCTTTGATGATGGGCCCCACCCGGTCTATACGCCCCAAGTATTGGATCTGTTGAAGGAATCCGGTATTAAAGCCACGTTCTTTTTGGTAGGAAAACGGGTAGAAGCTCGGTGTGATCTCGTTAAACGCATTGTGGCAGAAGGCCATGAAGTGGCTAACCATAGTTATACCCATCCTTTCTTTACCCAAATTAGTGCCAGCCAACAATTTAGTGAACTAGAACAAACCCAAAAAGCGATCGCTAATTGTGTGGGGAAAGACCATACCCCCCGATGGTTCCGGGCCCCCTATGGGGATCAAAATCAAGGTGTACTTCAACAAGCCCATAAACTCGGTCTAAGTACAGCCCTATGGTCTATCGATACGGAGGATTGGACAAAGGAACATGATGCGGATTACATTGCGAGTGCAGCGTTAAAGACCATCGGCCAAGACATTATTTTGCTCCATGATTCCACCGAATCGACGGAGGATTTTAAGCATAAGTTTCTACATCCAAAGGCCGCTAGCGATCGAGCAAGCACGATTACCGCAGTTAAAAAAATCATTCCTGAGTTAAAAGATAAGGGCATGACCTTTATGACCATGAGTGAAGCTATGGCAGCTCAGCAACAATAAATAATGGTAGTGCTAAAGCTGTAAGGATATTTAGACCCAAGGATAATTGCTTATCAAGGGGTTTGATCTTCCTGATCCTTACTTGTATAGGACTACCTAAATAATAAATCTGGTGTTGGTCAAATCAAAGATGAAAGCTTAGGTGAAAAGTTTTGAGGAAGTCGATGGGGCAAGCTCTTTCAAACTTCTCAATTGTTAAATTCATCCCTAAATTAACCAACGCCTAGGTAAATCCAATCAATGAAGAATTTTATCGATCTGGGAGAGGCTAAATTTTAGGACTTACAAGGGGACAAAGTGGTTGCTTCCTTTACTAATTAACCTTTTTAGGGTTTCGCTCCACAAAATAATCAAATGCATTTATGGGCAGAATGATTTGACCCTCAATTACAAAATTCTGGGAAAAGGTTGATTTTTCGTTTGTGAATTAATTTTGATGCTGGTTTACGTTTTGATTTTTTACAAAAATTGATCGCTACAAGTCTCATTCT
>JAAUPO010000113.1 GCA_012033095.1 Synechococcaceae cyanobacterium RL_1_2
CGCCCGTTGTTTTCGCGATGAGGATCTCCGGGCTGATCGCCAGCCGGAGTTTACCCAGTTGGATATGGAGATGAGCTTCCTCAGCCAGGAAGAAATCCTGGATCTGAATGAGCGACTCATCGGTCACATCTTTAAATCTGTAAAAGGGATTGACCTGCCTCGCCCTTTTCCCCGGCTGACCTATGCCGAAGCCATGGATCGCTACGGCAGCGATCGCCCTGATACTCGATTTAACCTAGAGTTAGTTAATGTGTCTGAGTTGATGGCCGATAGTGGTTTTAAAGTGTTCTCTGGTGCGGTTAAAAGTGGCGGTATGGTTAAAGTGTTACCGATTCCAGGGGGTAACGATCAAATCTCCAATGTACGCATAAAACCCGGTGGAGATCTATTTAAGGAAGCCACCGCCGCCGGAGCCCGGGGGATTGCCTACATTCGAGTACGGGAAAATAGTGAGATTGATACCATTGGTGCCATTAAAGACAACTTATCAGAGGAGCAAAAGCAGCAACTACTATCCATGACCGGAGCCGAGCCGGGTCACCTGTTATTATTTGGAGCCGGGGATGAGGCCACCGTTAATAAATCCCTCGATCGTCTACGGTTAGTGGTTGGAGCGGAACTAGGGTTAATTGATGAGTCCCAACACAATTTTGTGTGGGTGACCGAATTTCCCATGTTTGAATGGAACGAAGATGAAAAACGTTTAGAAGCCCTCCACCATCCGTTTACTGCCCCTAACCCAGAAGATATAGCCGATCTTAAATCTGCCCGGGCCGTCGCCTATGATTTAGTGCTCAATGGGGTTGAAATCGGTGGTGGTAGCCTCAGGATTTACCAAAAAGAAATCCAACAACGGGTATTCGACGCGATCGGTTTATCCCCAGAAGAAGCCCAAGCTAAATTTGGTTTCTTGTTAGAAGCTTTTGAATATGGGGCCCTCCCCATGGAGGTATTGCCTACGGCCTCGATCGCTTAGTGATGTTAATGGCCAAGGAAAATTCCATTCGCGATGTAATTGCCTTCCCCAAAACCCAACAGGCCAGTTGTCTGTTAACCTCCGCCCCCGCTGATGTGGATGCGAAACAACTAAAAGAGTTAGAAATTCGCTCTACCTATCAACCTAAGCAAGACTAAGCCCTAGAATTTTGGCTAGAATTTTGGTCTTCCTCATATTTGCGTGGAGAAACTAACACAAATATGCCGTTAGTGCTAGTTTTGAATACTGTTGTTTGTTTTGGTATATCTGCCCATGATGACCAGTGCCTTAGTCCTAATTCTAGCGATTCTCCTCCTAGGGGGGTTAATTGCGGCCTTAGGCGATCGCTTAGGCACCAAAATTGGGAAAGCCCGCCTGCGCATCTTTAATTTACGCCCGAAACAAACCGCCATTCTAGTGACAGTGGTAACGGGGGTGTTGATTTCCGCTTCGACCCTAGGGATTTTATTTGCCTTGAGTAAATCTTTACGCCAAGGCATTTTTTGATTTAGATGATATCTTACGCAAAAAAATCAAGCGGAAGGGGCGTTAAATGATGCCAAAGCACAAATGGCGGAGGTGGAAAGTGAATTGAATACCGCCCTCGAACAACGGGCCAACGTGACTAAACAATTAGAAGCGATTAAAGGTAATTTTGCCCAGGCCCAAACTAGATTGAATACGTTAACCAAACAACGGGAGCAATTAGCCCAGGAAATTAAAACCTTAGCTGGCCAACGGAAAGTTTTAGATCAACAAATCGATCAATTGATCGGGGATATTGATGTTCTAGAACAGGAAACCGATGGCCTCCAGGAGGAAATTAAGTTTAAAGATAATTTATTGGCTAGTTTGAAAGGGGAAGTTACCCGGCGCGATCGCGAATTAAAAAATAGAGAAGATAGCCTCGATGATTTGGAGATCTCCATTGGTTTACTACAACAGGAAGTAAATGTGTTGGAGTCTTATTACCAAAATTACCAACAATTACGAATTAACCCCATTGCCATCGGTCGAGGGGAAACCATTGCTAGCGCAGTCATGCAATCCTTTTATCCAGAAACCACCATTAAAACCATTAACGAACTATTGAGGGTAGCGAACCTAAGGGTATTGGAGGCGATTTATCCCAATGAAAATTTGGAAAATATCCGCGATCGTCAAGTGTTACAAATTACCGAAGCCCAAGTACAAGAATTAGTGAATTTCATTAAAGATGGTCGGGAATACGTTGTGCGCATTGTTTCCGCAGGGAACCACCTCAAAGGGGAAGATAGGGTGTTTGTGTATCCAGAAGCCATGGTTAATGAGCAAAAGTTCAGAGCTGGTAGTGTGATCGCCACCCTTTATCTAGATAGCAATGGAGATGATGAGGTAAAGGAAACCATTGAAGCATTGATGGCCTCTAGTCAATTTCGCAGTTTTCGAGCTGGAGTCCTAGGCCGAGTTCAGGTATTAAATGGCGATGTGGAAACCTTTGTTAAATTTAAGGATCGTTTAGTTAAAAGCCAACCCCCCATCGAAAAATTCAAGCGATCGCGTCAACCAACACCTTTACCGCCGGGCCCCTGAAATTAGAGTTATTAGCTATTCGCAATGATCAAATCATCTTCACCGCTACGGATGTGCTAAAAGATTAACCCTTGATGAATTGAGCTCTACAAAAAGGGATGAAGAGAAAATCTTGGAAGGGCATCTTAGAACGTGTTTGAAAAGTATCAAATGTTGTGGAGTCGCCCCTAAATCCCCCAATTTGGCGAACTTTATTGCTTAAAATTTAGGTAATTTCCCCCAGACTGGGGGGCAAGGGGAGCTTTTCAAACACATTCCCAGGACAGAATCGAAATTTTTGCGTAAGTCCTGATTTTGGTAAAGCTCCTCACCACCAGTGAAAAATATAAAAATAAATTGAAACATAAATTGGAAAGTAAATTGAAACATAAAAATAACTTGTATGGCAAAAACCAGCCCCTATCAATCCGTTTTATTACGCCTTACCCATGGATTTGCTGCCCTATCCGCGATCGCGGCATGGTTTACTGGTTTTTGGGTTTATGACAATTATGATCGGCGATGGGGCACGATCGGCTTACCTAAGCTCATTGAAATCCAAAATATTCACGGCACGATCGCGGTGGCATTTACCATGATTTTTGCCCTCTTTGCCCTCTATAGTTTGCGCCTAGGTTATCGCCGCTTGATACAGCCCGATGCCCTTTCCTCCCTCCAACAACTTAATCAACCCCGCTGGTGGCAGACCCTACACCAAGCCACCAATACCCTCATGTTAGCGGCTAGTGTAATCGCCATGATTACAGGACGGATGATGGAGGAGAAATGGCTACCAGGGGGAGAATTAGACCACCGTTGGTATTTAGCCCATCTCCTCGCCTGGGTATTTTTATTTCTAGCCCTCGCCTCCCATGTACTAATGGCGGTCAAAATCGGTGGTATGCCCCTAATTTTATCCATGGTCAACGGCAAGATTCGTTCTGGGGATAATATCCAAGCCTGGTGGCAGCAATTACAAACTAAGCGATCGCGATTTTTTCTGAGATTAGAAATTATTATTATCGGAGGCATTGCTGTCGCTTTAATTCTCCCGGTGTTTAAACCATAGATAATGGCGAAAAAATCCTAAGGCTATCACCCCCTATCCCTTTAGGATCGTGAATTAAATAACTTAGAAATTTGTAGGGTATTCCTAAAGGGAGCGTAACCCATCAATATTTAAGTTTTAGATGTTATTAAATTCTTATTCCTTAAGGATCAAGACAAGGTACTCGATGGTTTAAGTTTCTGCTCTACTTCTTAAACGAGCAGTAACAGGACTTACGCAAAAATTTCGATTCTGTCTTAGGAACCAGGATGTTTGGGGATATTTGGGGACAATGGTTCAAGCAAGTCCCCCCAATTTGGGAGATTTAGGGGGCTTATCCGTAAGTCCTAAAACATTTAGCGGAAATTTAAGCCTATGATGGAGATTGTGAAAATTTGCTCTTAATGCCGTTAACTCTGACTGCCTATGTCCTCCCGTGCTAAAGCTCTGCAATATTACATTGCCACGAGACTATTGTTAGCTCCCCTGATGCTATGGACGATCGCGTCTATCGTATTTCTACTATTAAGGGCAACCCCCGGTGATCCCGCCGATGCGGTATTAGGCAACAAAGCCACGGAAGCCCAAAAAGACGAGCTCCGTAGGCAGTTAGGCTTAGATTTGCCCCTATGGGTTCAATATCTCAACTACTTTAAAAGCTTACTCTCCTTAGATTTAGGCAAATCTATCACCAGTAGTGGTCTATCGGTATGGGAAATTATCAAAGAACATTTTCCCGCAACAGTCGAATTAACCCTGTTTGGCATGGGGGTGGCCGTGGTGGTGGGGGTAGGCATTGGCATTATTTCCGCCTCAAAATCAGGCACAGGGTGGGATTTGGCCGGTAAACTGTTTGGCACCATTACCTATGCGTTACCCCTATTTTGGATGGGAATGATTGTGCAATTAATTTTTGCAGTCAATTTAGGCTGGTTTCCCCTCGGTACCCGCTTTCCCGCTGGTATGAACCGCCCCCCAACCTCTCTGGACTTTACACGATCGATAGTTTATTAAATTTCAATAGCCAACAATTTTTCACTAGCATTCATTACCTCTTTTTACCCTGCGTCACCCTGGGGATCTTACTTAGTGGAATTTTTGAGCGCATTGTGCGGGTTAACTTAAAACAAACTCTCAAAGCCGATTACGTTGAAGCGGCCAGGGCCAGGGGCATTCAGGAATATAAAATTCTATGGAATCATGCCTTTAAAAATGCCCTGATTCCAGTAATTACCGTACTTGGTTTAACCTTCGCTGCCTTGCTCGGAGGTGCGGTACTAACGGAAGTGACCTTCTCTTGGCCTGGGTTGGGCAATCGGCTCTATCAAGGGATTGCAGAACGGGACTATCCCACCGTACAGGGAATTATGGTCTTTTTTGGCTCGATCGTCGTGATGATTAGCATTTTAATTGATGTGATTAACGCCTACATCGATCCACGGATTCGTTATTAAGACCTAACTTAGTGGGAAAATCTACACCATGAAACCCTAGGAATTGATGGCATAATGAAACTTGGGTTTAACTTGGGTTTGCCGCATAGCTTTGTACCTACACTATTAATATCAATCCCCATGTTTTCTAATTTAGTCGCTGACTTCCAAATCATCTTTGAAAGGGATCCTGCTGCCCGTAATTTTTGGGAAGTTTTATTTTGTTACCCTGGGTTTCAGGCCTTGGGTTTCCATCGATTTTCCCATGGTTTATTTAGATTAGGTATTCCCTTTATTCCCCGTTTTCTTTCCCATATAGCAAGGTTTTTAACGGGCATCGAAATCCATCCAGGGGCCCAGATCGGCAAAGGGGTTTTTATTGACCATGGCATGGGGGTGGTGATAGGCGAAACGGCGATCGTGGGGAATTACTGTCTGATTTACCAGGGCGTTACCTTGGGGGGAACCGGCAAAGAAAGCGGTAAACGTCACCCGACCTTGGGGGAAAATGTGGTAGTAGGTGGTGGTGCTAAGGTTTTAGGCAATTTAACCATTGGGGATAATGTCCGTATCGGGGCTGGTTCTGTGGTGTTGAGGGATGTGCCGGCCGATTGTACGGTCGTGGGGATTCCTGGACGGGTGGTTTACCGATCGGGGGTGAAAGTAGATCCCTTAGCCCATGATCGTATGCCCGATTCCCAGGCGACGGTAATTAGGGCTTTACTCGATCGCATTGAAAGTCTAGAGCGACAAGTCAACGCCCTCCAGCACTCCAGTCCATCCCAAGAAGTTAAGGCCTTAAAAGTGATGGTGGAGCAATTTACTGGACGGGACGATCAAGGTCAAAAATGTAACCTTCGCGATCGTGACATTATGGAATATCTAGACGGTTCAGGTATTTAAGGATCGTGAATTAAATAACTTAGAAATTTGTAGGGTATCCCTCAAGGGAGCGTAACCCATCAATATTTAAGTTTTAGATGTTATTAAATTCTTATTCCTAACTCAGACGAAGAAAGCTCCCTGGTGCACCCTAGTGCTCAAGCTTGGGAATTAGCACTAGCACAATGATCAAAGTGATTCGACTAGGGAAGATAAATGTTGTAGCCCCATTAAGGTTATGCGATCGCTTTGCTGGGCAACGTTTTTTTCTATTTCTGTGTTATAACCCCAATTAACCAAATACAGTTGCACCTCATTAAGGGCTGGTTCTTGGGTAATTTTAAGTAGCGTTGGTAAACGATCCTCGACAAAAGTAAGTTGACCATAGGTTGGCTTGAGCTTTAACAAAAGTTCTACCTTGGATTGATTTTGCTCTTTGCCAAAAATGTGTTGGGGGGGAATGTTTAAATTTTCCCTCGCTAAAATTGTTTTCACAAAACGCGCTTCTTTAGTGGTAATGATATAAATCTCCACTGGGAAATCAAGCAAACGACGTAATGTTTTGGGAATCTGGGGATAAAAATCATGTAAGTTTAACCACGCATCTAAGTTGTGCATGATGCTCTCATCCCTGACCTGATCGAGCATAGCCATTATTTGGTGTGCTGTAATTTGATCCCGTTCTAAAATTTCATCCCTAACCCGATCCCAATCAGATAAAATCTCGTTGGAACCATAGCCTAAGGCTAAAGCCCTTAAAATTAGTGGCATTTCCCATCCCGTATGAATCACCGATCGCAACTGATAAAAAGCGGCGGCCCAATCTGGATCTATCGCTACCCCCCACACAGTGCGATAAACGATGGAGCTAGAAGCAAAATATTCCCTTAAACCGTTACAGATAACCCCATCAAAATCAAACGCGATCGCTCGTTTCATAAGCCACAATAAATTTTTCCCATGGTAGTCTAGCCATCATAACCAATAAACCTTTTTATTCTGGTTCTGGACAAGGATTAGATACCATAAAGCCTGTTATATAGAACCCATTTGAGATCTTGATCTTGAACAATAAGGCTTTCAGGTATATCGCTTTCAACGGTCAATACACAGTAAGACTTGAGTGGAAAAACCTTAATCAAAATGAACCTGATCAGCATTAAATCAATACAGTTCAAGCATTACAAATCTACCGATAGATACCAAATGGGTTCTATCGGACTTACGCCCAAGCCTCCCAAATACCCCAACGATGGTGGACTTGCTTGAAGGATTATCCCCAAATATAGTCAATTTAATTTACTAT
>JAAUPO010000114.1 GCA_012033095.1 Synechococcaceae cyanobacterium RL_1_2
TGGCCTCCGGAAAGGTTCGCTCCCCCTTTCCCCTACCCAGGTGAAATAACCCTGGGAAAATTCCGTGATGAAGTTGTGGGCATTGGCCAATTTTGCCACTGTTTCCACCCGCTGTAAATTGGGTTTCTCTTCTCCGTAGGCAATATTTTGGGCGATGGTACCGGAAAAAAGGGTAATATCCTGGGGCACTAGTCCTAATTGATGACGGAGGCTGGTAAGGGTGACTTGGCGAATATCCACCCCATCAATTAATAATCGACCCTGATCTGGATCAAAAAACCTTAGCAGTAAATTAATTAACGTGGTTTTACCGGCTCCGGAGGAACCCACCAGGGCGATCACTTCCCCTGGCTGCACCAGTAAATTGATCTGGTGGAGCACAGGTTGATCGGGGTTATAGGCAAAGGAAACTTGTTCATACTGCACTTTCCCGGTTACTGGGGGTAAGGGGTGGGCCCCAGGCACATCGATTAATTGGGGTTCGATCGCCATCAATTCAAAAATTCGTTCAACGGAAGCTTCTGTTTGTTTATATTCGTTGTAATGATGGCTGACTAAATCGATCGGGTGGAGTAATAATGCGATCGCCGCAAGAAAACTAATAAAAGATTCTGGAGTTAGGTTATTTTGGGAAATTTGCCACCCCCCCAACCAAAATAGGGTCATAATACTGACTGCTTCTAAAAAGCCCACCACAGGATATTGCAGAGCTTTGAGTTTTTCCGCATGGTAACGGGCCTGACGATTTTGGATGGCTTCTTGGTTAAAACGTTGGGTTTCGTAGCGGTGGGCTGCAAAAGCCTGAACTAGGCGCATATTACTGAAGACTTCGGTAATTAAGGCCGATAAATTAGAAATTTGGCTCTGACTAAGGCGGGAGAGGGTCAATAACCGTTGCCCAAATTGGCCAATCAGCCAAGCCATTAATGGGGCCAACACAAAACTGGCTAAGGTTAATTGCCAATTGAGGGTTCGCCATATATAGGGGAATGGCAATCAGTTGTAAGACACAGGAAACGAACTGCTGGGACATTTTATGCAGTACTTCCCCCGTGCGATCGATGTCTTCTGTGAGGCGATAAGTGAGATCTCCGGTTTTGCTCCGTTCAAAGTAGGTCAAGCCTAATTGATGAAGATGGCTATACACTGCTGTTCTTAGATCGAGGGTCACATCAAGGGCCGCTCGGATCATTAAAATATTTTCCCCGTACTGAAAAACACTGCGGATCAAAAACGCGATCGCGCCAAACCTAGCCAGTAGGCAATATTTTCCACGTCCCCTTGGCCAATAAATTCAGCAATCTTACCCGCAAAAAAAAGGTAATACTAAGGTGCTAAGGACGTAACCCAAAATACATAAAAACCCCAGCGCAAATTGATAGCGATGGTTCCAGAGAAAGGGAATCAGATGGCGATAGCTAGAACGGTGGGAAGAGGATGCCACTAATGCTTCGTCCCTCCCTGAACTGTAATCATAGATAGTTGTTCCAATATAAATTTGGCAATACGATCGGATGCACCTGGGGTACCTAAGCGATCCCGGCCATTTTGTGCACAAGCTTGCAGGTAATCTTGATCCCGTAATGTTTTGGCTAAACCCACAGCCGCTGCTTGTAAGGTTTCTAAGGTGGCGGGGCCGGTGCCAAAGGTTTGGGCGGAGAGGCCAATTAAGCGATCCTGGGCTTCAGCGAACGCATAGGAAAATTGGGGGCCTTCCCCTGCAAATTGAATTATGGGTTTGCCGATCGCAACAGCTTGATCCACCGCTAATCCAGCCATTCCGATGACTAAATCAGTTTTGCAGACAATATCATTAAAGCTATCATCATCGGCATAGACCGTTACCTTCCCTTCGTGGGGTAATCCATAGGATAATTGGCCTTGGTCGTAATGCCAACCCATTTCCTCCGCAATGGCAGGTAATTCCTTCATCAATTTTGGCACCAGGGCAGCCCGAAACTGCACCCCGTTCGTCCCCATGATTTTGACCGCCTCGATCGCAAATTGGAGCTGTAGCTTAAAATTACGGGCTGCTTCCGGTAAACGGGAGCCAGGAAGTAGGGCTACCATCGGCACCCCAGGAATTAAACCTAAATCCTTGCCGGTGGGCTGTAGATAATCTAAGGAAGGAATCCCTCCAAATCTAACCTTATTGAAACCCTTGGCTTGTAAATCTTGGGCTGTTAGAGGGTCCCTCGTAAATACCCCTAAACAGCGATCGGACTTAAAGAGCCAGGGCATCACCAGATCTAGGTTGAGAGTCCCTTCGTACAGGGCAGATAGACAGGAAATAAAGGAAATAAAAGGTTTTCCCGTTAAAAAGGCAAAACTTTGGCCCACCGAATCCCCGGTAGCATGGATTAAATCACACTGGGGAGCGTAAGCTTTAATTGCTTGATATTGTCGCCACGTTAAACTTAATAACCCGGCTTGAATATCCTTCAGTAAGAGCCAACGATTGACATAACTAAATCCCCCGGACGGCATCACCTGTTGGGTCGGGCCAATAATCGGCACATTTAGACGGCGGTAGGCATTCCCTTCCCCAACGATCGGCATGGCTGCAATTTCTACCTCCGGGGCTAATTCTCTGAGTTTTTGGATCACGTAGGAAGAGTGGTTATCTTCGCCGTGGCCGTTACTGATGAATAAAACCCGATGAGCCATAGATTAAGGTCAAATTAAACAATAGGAACAGGGGGATAGAAACTTTTTACTTTTCCCACCAACCTACATCAATCTAATGGGTTTATGGGGATTTGTCGATTAGCGATCGAGTTAACTACTCAAACCCACCTTACACTATTCATTCTACAACTTAGCCTTGGTCACAAAAGATCCCCATCACCGAAAAAGCCGAAGGAGAATGTGGGCTATGGGGTTGTTATCCACTGGAAATTAAAAAGATCCCCATGAATTTTTTAAGATAGAACCCATTTGGTATCTATCGGTAGATCTGTAATGCTTGAACTGTATTGATTTCAGGCTGATCAGGTTCATTTTGATTAAGGTTTTTCGGCTCAAGTCTTACTGTGCATTGACCATTAAAAGCGATATACCTGAAAGCCTTATTGTTCAAGATCAAGATCTCAAATGGGTTCTATAAAGTCAATTGAATTTGCCTTTTGCCCCCTAAATCCGCCAAAGTTGGACCACTTTTAATGATTTTTCCTAATTACCGGACAAAAACCTTAAACCCTTGCCACATCAGCACTTTAGCGAAATCGGTTGTAATCTTTACCGCGTAAAGATCTCAGACCTATTTACAGTTTTTTGGTGTAACTTTTGTCCTAGTAGTTAGTGATTTTTCAGAAATTTCTCCCCCAGCATTGGGGGCCGGGGGGGCTTTATCCATCAGCTCTAAGGGTTAAAAAGTTTATGTAGTGGGATTTTATCCATCATTAATTTGTTGGGATCAGATTGGCTACAGCTATAACGATAGCGGAATCTAAATCTAAATAGGACTTACGCACAAGCCCACTAAATCCCCCAAATTTGCGGGACTTACTTGAACGATTGTTCCCAAACATCATGGTTCCCAGAACAGAATCGAAATTTTTGCGTAAGTCCTGTCTAAATCTACATCTAAACCTAAAAAATGCGCAAAAAAAGGGAGCTAACTATGTGGCTCCCCCCAATCATCAGGGTGCATCTACTGAATTTAATATAACATAAAAAAGAGGGGTGTCACCCCCTACTAGGATTTTAATTATTATAATATCTTATGTTTAAATTGGGTTTGAAGTCTTTTTCTGATCAAAAGCTGAAATGCTTTTATCTATTGAGTTTTTTGGATCTATCGATGGATTATGGTTAGACTGAAGAGCTGTTGTTAAGGGATAAGCGATCGCCGTTATATCTGCAATCAATTAAGTTAAATTCAATGCTCAAAGTTTGCTTAGCCCAAGAAATAGAACTATTTCAGGTTTTTAGGCTGAAAATAGCGCAAAAAAAGGGAGTCACTGCCGTAACTCCCAACCAATCATCAGGGTGCATCTACTGAATTTAATATAACATAAAAAAGAGGGGTTTTACCCCCCATTTACTTTTTTATGTAAAACTTTTATGACTTATTGAGACTGATTTAATTATTGGCTGTGGTCAACCTTAGGGCGAGGGGTGATGGTAATTTAGGCATCTAATCCATCTAATTGTTTAACCACTAGTTCATTGGTAAGTTGGGGATCAGCCCTGCCACTAGTGACTTTCATTACTTGACCGACAAAGAAGCCTTTTAGTTTCGTTTTTCCTCCCCGATAAGCTTCCACTTGGTTAGGATTTGCCGCGATGATTTCAGCAATAATTTGATTTAGCTCACTGCTGTCGGACATTTGGGTGAGGCCTTTACTTGCCACGATCGCGGTGGGGGAACCTCCTTGCTCTAGTAGTTCCGGTAAAATTTCCTTCGCAATTTTGCCGCTAATGGTTCCTTTGGCAATCAAATCAATTAGTTCTGCTAAGGCATCGGCGGATAGGGAAATTTGATCGATGGTTAATTTATTGTTGTTAAGATAGGCCGCAATATCCTGGGTAATCCAGTTAGCTGTAGCCTTGGCCTCCGCCCCCTTAGCGATCGCTGCTTCAAAATATTCAGCCACCATGCGATCGTCGATCAGAGTACGTACGTCATAATCCGATAGCCCTAGTTCTTCTTTATAACGTTGACGTTTTTGGGTGGGTAATTCTGGCAAGGTGGCCCGGAAAGCCTCTAATTGCTCAGTGGTGATTTCCATCGGCGGTAAATCTGGTTCCGGAAAGTAACGATAATCACTGGAGCCTTCCTTGGAGCGCATACTGATAGTGCGTTGGCTCCCTTCTTCCCAGAGGCGAGTTTCTTGAAAGATGGGTTCTCCATTTTCCACTGCCTGAATTTGCCGTTCAATTTCGTACTCGATCGCTTTTTGAATGGCACTAAAGGAGTTCATATTTTTAATTTCTACCTTTGTCCCAAATTCCTTTTGACCCATAGGGCGCACCGAAATATTGACATCACATCGCAGGGAACCCTCTTGCATATTGCCGTCCCCAATGCCTAAGTAGCGTACTAATCGTCGAATTGCCTGGGCATATTCCGCCGCTTCCTGGCCTGTGCGCAGATCCGGTTCAGACACAATTTCCAATAGGGGAATACCCGTACGATTAAAATCCACCAAGGAATGGGTAGAACCGGATAGGCGATCGCTACCAGCATGGACTAATTTACCCGCGTCTTCCTCCATGTGGAGTCGAGTCACCCCGATGGTTTTGTAACTGGTCTGTTGTGTTTTTTGATCAATTAATTCAATTTCAACGGAGCCATGTTCCACGATCGGTAAATCAAATTGGGAAACCTGATAATTTTTGGGCAAATCAGGATAAAAATATTGCTTGCGATCAAATTTACTGTAATGGGCCACCTTCGCATTGAGGGCAATACCCATCTTGATCGCCGAGTTTAAGACCTCTTGGTTGAGCACCGGCAATACCCCCGGATAACCTAAACACACAGGACAAACATTGGTATTCGGTGGAGAATCGAACGTCGTGGCGCAATTACAAAAAATTTTACTCGCCGTATTCAGTTGGCAGTGGGTTTCTAAACCAATAATTGCTTCGTATTTTTTAGGGTCGGCCATTGGTCAAAGGTTCTTTATCTGTAAGGACTATCAGTCATTTCACTATATCAGTTTCGATTTGGCATTGGCCGTTAACGGCTCTAATTTCCCTAACCAAAATTTGCTACCCAAATTTGCTACCCAAATTTCCTGATGGCTCCTCCCTGGCCTGGCGCGATCGCTACAACCTTCTCCATTATTAGAGGTTAATGACGTTAAATTTTCACCAATAAAAATAAAATTTACCCACAAGCTCCCTAAATGCGCCAAAGTTCGAGGATTTAGGGGCTTGTGCGTACGTCCTAATTACTAAATTACTAAGAGGATGTTTGAAAAGCCTCCCTTGCTCTCCCCTTTTTTGGGAAATCACCTAAATTTTAACCAATGAAGTCCCCCACATTGGGGGATTTAGGGGGCGACTCAACAACATTTGATACTTTTCAAACACGTTCTAAGACATAATTTATATTCTTTTTAAATGATTACGGGAAACAAATAGAGCTAAAAGCTTTGTAGTACAAGAAATAACCATCCCATACTTAGTTAAATTAACTATAGATTTTTGCGTAAGCCCTGACCAAATAAACCAAATGAAAAAGAGATAGGAGGTCAAAAATTGACTTTCCTATCCCTTGAACGGTAATTGATTGGGATTAATAAAACTAAATTTAAATTGCTATTGAAGTAATGTTTAGCAAGTGTTTAGCAAATTTTTAACAATGGTGTCACAGGGTTGTCACAACAGATATTTAGCAATTAAACTGCTTCTTCGTCAGACTCCCCAGTACGAATCCGGATCGCTTTTTCCACAGGGGAAACAAAAATTTTGCCATCACCGACTTCACCGGTGCGAGCAGCTTTAGTGATTTCTTCAACAACAGTATCCACTTGAGAAGCTTCTACTACTAACTCTAATTTAAGTTTTTGGAGAAATTCCACAGTGTACTCAGAACCGCGGTAACGTTCAGTTTGACCCTTTTGGCGACCAAACCTCGTACTTCATATACGGTCATTCCGACGATACCTTTATTTACTAAGGCAATTTTTACTTCATCTAGTTTGAAGGGACGAATAATCGCTTCTACTCTTTTTAAAGATAAAGATTCTGACATTGATAAATAGCTCCAGTCTTTTGAAATAAATTTTATGGATTGATGAGAGTTTAGGACAAAAGAACTTCTAAGAATAGAACAAGGGTAACAAAATTAATTTTTTATCCTAATTTTGAAAAGTTTTTTGATCTTATCGATAAAGGATCGATAAATGATCCTCCACTGTACTTAGGCTCTATGGCAAGCTAGGTTTAGACCATTACTGACTTTTAATTGTAACGGCTAATTTATCGAGAATCTTTTAATCTTAAAAATTCTTATATACAAAGAAATTTTTGTTAAGACTCCCTATAAACTAAATTTAATCTTAATATTAGTTTTAGATTTGAGCGTTATGGTTGATGAATTCCTAGCCCTTACAATGTGTTTGAAAAGCCCCTTGCCCCCCAGTCTGGGGGAAATTACCTAAATTTTAAGCAATAAAGTTCGCCAAATTGGGGGATTTAGGGGGCGACTCCACAACATTTGATACTTTTCAA
>JAAUPO010000115.1 GCA_012033095.1 Synechococcaceae cyanobacterium RL_1_2
ACAGCAAAAATTCATAAGCCCTTAGGATCGTGAATTAAATAACTTAGAAATTTGTAGGGTATCTTTCAAGGGAGCTTAACCCATCGATATTTAAGTTTTAGATGTTATTAAATTCTTATTCCTTAAAGGATGTTTGAACAGTCTCAAATGTTGTGGAGTCGCCCCCTAAATCCCCCAACTTGGGGGACTTTTTAATGATTTTCAGAAAATTTACCCCCAGAATGAGGGCAAGGGGGGCTTTTCAAATATCCTCTAAGGGGTGGTGGACTCGATCGCGGGACTACCAGAGGTTTCCGGTTTAGGCGCAACTCCTTGGAAAATGCCCCAACCCACGAGGGCGATGGCCGCAATGCCCCCCACAATCCCAGCCACTTTCATCCAGGGATTAGGGGCGGGTTCGTCCTCCAATTCCTCTTCATCGTCGTGGGCATAACGATGGAACAGATAATCTAGGGCGTAGTTCCGTAGTTCCATATATTTAGGATCATCCATGATTTGATCCCGATTACGGGGCCGCTCAAAGGGCACTTCCATAATTTCGCCAATGTTTGCGCTGGGGCCATTGGTCATCATCACCACGCGATCGGCTAAAAATAACGCCTCATCAATATCATGGGTAATCATCAATACAGTGATTTTATTTTCCCGCCAAATTTGCAGTAACTCCTCCTGCAACTCTTCCTTGGTAATGGCATCTAAAGCACCAAAGGGTTCATCTAAAATTAAAATCTCTGGGTGGATCGATAGGGCCCGGGCGATCGCTACCCGTTGTTTCATCCCCCCAGAAATTTGATGGGGTTTTTTCTTTGCTGCCTCCGTTAATCCCACCATTTCCATGTACTTGGCAATGGTAGCTTCCCGCTCTTCCTTCGACTGATCTTTACAGACCGTGTTTACCGCAAGGGCCACGTTATCATGGGCATTTTTCCAGGGCAATAAACAATAGTTTTGGAACACCATCATGCGATCGGGGCCAGGGGCGGTGATGGGATTACCATGGAGTTTGACCGTGCCGGTGGTGGGTTGATTGAAACCTGAAACCATGTTCAGCATCGTTGATTTTCCGCAACCGGAGTGACCAATAATACAAATAAATTCTCCCTCATTCACCGTCAAATTGACATCTTCCAGAACGGTGTAGTGCCCCTTGGCTGTGGGATAGACCTTACTTACTTGTTCGAGGGAGAGAAAAGCTGTTTGTTCGTCTTTTTTAGTTAGGATTTCGGATGCAGTCATCATGGTTTTTCAGGTTTAGGCAATTATATGGACATTAGGCTTAGGAGGAATCTACTTGGGAGCGAGAACCGGTTTGTCCAGGGGAAGGGTTGACCCCCTGGCACAAAGGGTTAACAAGTTTAGGAATTGGTCGGGGCGGCCTGGTCAAGCAGAATTTCACTGCTAGTAAATTCGCGGTGAATATTGAAACGCTTGATGTAACCGAGGGGATCATTGGGGGTAAAAACCATCCCATCCATAAGTTTAAAGGTTTGGTGATCCCCTTCAATGTCAGGCCATCCCAGTTGGCGACAAGCTTCTCCAAAGAGATCCGGGCGACGTACCCGCTCGGTAATTTCGACCCAGTTTTTCGGGAAAGGCATATAACCCCATCGGGCTAGCTGGGTTAAGAGCCATAGACCTTCCCCCCTCGCCGGACAACTGGCTTGTTGATTATGGAACTGGTGGAAACGGGTTAATATTTCTGGTGCACTTCCATCGCCGCGATCGAAGCGATCGGCAAAACCAGCTTTAGCAATCTTGGGATCAAGGTTCAAGTTGGATTTAGCTAACATGGCTAAAATTTCTGGGCGATTGCGTTGATCATCACAGTATTCGCAGGCTTCTAGCAATGCTTTAATTAGGGCCATGTGGGTTTTGGATTAGCCGCAACCCAATCTTCCCTCGCGCCTAATACTTTTTCAGGATGGCCTGGCCAAATATCGAGATCCGTTGCAACAACATAGCCTAAACCTTCAGCCACCGCTTGGGAATTCCAAGGATCTCCCACACAGAAACCATCGATCGCGCCGGAGCGGAGATTTTCCACCATCTCTTGTGGGGATAGGGTGGTGAGGGTAACATCTTGATCGGGATCAATGCCTCCAGAGGCCAACCAATATCGCAATAGCAAATTTTCCATGGAGGCGGAATAAACCACTCCAAAGGTGAGGATGCGATCGGGGGTCGTTTGAAGATGTTCTTTTAATTCCTGGGGGGTTTTGATGCCGGCGTTTAAAAATTCTTTGCTGAGGGTAATGGCATTACCGTTACGGCTGAGCACCATCGCACTAACCATGGGGATGGAGGCCTGATTCCCTAAACCAACGGTTAGGGCAATGGGCATTCCGGCCACCATCTGGGCCGCATCGAGTTCCCCGGTGCAGACCCCTGCTGCGATCGCGTCCCAACTAGATTGCTTAACTAAATTAACCTGTTCTAGACCATGTTTTTTGAACAGTCCTAATTCCTGGGCCACGATTAAGGGCGCACTGTCATTAAGGGGCAATAGACCCACATTGATGGTCGCTTTTTCAAGCTGGGTAGAAACTTCAGGAGCATGGCTGATCTGACCAACTTTTTTCACCCGTTTTTGTTGATTGAGGAAATATACAATCTCATGGCGTAGGTTGTAATATTCCGGGTGATCAACCACCTCTAACCGTTCCCTGGGTCGGGGGATAGGCACTTCTAAAATTTGGCCAATGTGGGCTTCGGGCCCGGTGGTCAACATCACCACGCGATCGGATAGTAATAGAGCTTCATC
Organism: Synechococcaceae cyanobacterium RL_1_2; assembly: GCA_012033095.1. Taxonomy (GTDB): domain Bacteria; phylum Cyanobacteriota; class Cyanobacteriia; order Cyanobacteriales; family JAAUPO01; genus JAAUPO01. The sequence goes on from JAAUPO010000115.1 coordinate 2,762, forward strand.
TACGTCATGGGTCACCATTACACAGGTAATGTGTTTTTCCTGGACGATATCCATTAATTTTTCTTGCAGATTACCCCTGGTCAAGGCATCTAAAGCTCCAAAGGGTTCATCCAACAGTAACACTTTGGGCTTGATGGCCAGGGCCCGGGCGATCGCGACCCGTTGTTTCATCCCCCCGGACAGCTCCCCAGGTTTACGATTAGCAGCCCTGTGTAAACCCACTAATTCAATATGTTCATTAATAATTTGAACACGTTCCGCTTTAGGCAGATGTTTCAATACCCGATTAACCGCAAGGCCAATATTTTGCCGTACGCTTAGCCAAGGTAATAGGGAATAGTTTTGAAACACCACCATGCGATCGGGGCCAGGGCCATTAACTTCTTTCCCCTCCACTACCACCCCACCAAACGTGGGCTGTCCAAACCGGAGATCATGTTTAATAAAGTTGATTTACCGCAACCGGAATGACCAATTAGTGAGATAAATTCTCCCTGTTTGATTTTTAACTCAATCCCTTTGAGCGCAATGTAACGATCTCCATCGGGGAGGGGAAAAATTTTATCAACGTGATCAACTTCAATAAAATCTACAAATTTGTTCGCCATAAACAATTACCAATAAAGTAAACGGGTGGAGGTTGCAAGAAAACAGTTAAATTTTTGAGGGGCCATAGGAATCCCCCATGGTCAATCACCTATCTATAGTTAAAGCTCAAAACCAAAATTATTTATGTTCCCCCGGAACCACAATCTTTTCTAATAAAGCCATACACCGATCCAATAACAAGCCCACAATGCCCACGTAAATCAACGCGATAATAATTTCACTCATCAAGGAACTGTTATAGGCATCCCAGATAAAGAAACCAATCCCTACCCCACCAATTAACATTTCCGCTGCCACGATCGCTAACCAAGATAGACCAATGCCAATGCGTAACCCAGTGAAAATATAAGGTACCGCCGCAGGGAAAAGAATATTAAAGAAATACTCCATTTTTGAAAGCTTCAATACCCGGGAAACATTTTGATAATCCTGGGGAATTTGCTGCACACCGACGGTGGTATTAATCACAATGGGCCAAATGGCAGTAATAAAAATCACAAATACCGCTGAAGGTTCCGCCTGTTGAAACGATGCTAACGCGATCGGTAACCAAGCTAGGGGAGGGATGGTTCTTAATACCTGAAAAATCGGATCTAGGGCATCATAAATTAACTTATTCGTCCCAATCAAAATACCTAAACCGACACCGACCACGGACGCACCAGTAAAACCAATGGCAACCCGGGTCAAACTCGCAAAAATTTGTAAACCTAAACCTTTATTCGTTCCACCTTCATCAAAAAAAGGATTGAAAATCAAATCCTTTGTATCCTCAAATACCTGTAAAGGACTGGGTAAATTAGAATCATTGCCAGCGCATAGGATTTGCCAAATCACCAACAAGACAGCGATCGCACCAAAGGACGAATAATTTTAGGGGCATAAAGAAAACTTAACGGATTCTTTTTGCGACGGGGTCTAACCCCAGCAGTTACATTGGCCATAGCAATAAACCTCTAGAAAATAACAATAATTTAGTTTTAGTGTTTAGAGATCAGGTATAAGGTATCCCCTGACAGTTTCAGCCCTGGTTCCTAATACCTGAATCCTTGAACCTGAAATTAGGCCTTAATCGCCTTCAATTTCAAACTATCTAAATAGGCTTGAGGATTTTCAGGATCAAACTCAATCCCGTCAAAGAACGTCTCAACACCCCGGGAACTACTGGTGGGAATTTCAGCTTCAGGAACCCCGATCGCCTGGGCAGCTTCACGCCATAGATCCTCACGGTTGACTTCATCCACAATTTTCTTCACATCCGTACTAGCCGGTAGATAACCCCAACGAATATTTTCCGTTAAGAACCACTGATCATGGCTCTTGAAGGGATAGGAAGCAAAATCATTCCAATACTTCTGCATTAACTCAGTATTTTCGAAGGGAGGCTCACCATTACCAAAATCATAGGTACCCTTAGAGCGATCGATGATGTCCTCGAAGGGCACCTTAAACCATTCCCGCTTGGAGATAATTTGACACATCTCCTCTTTGTTTTCTGGCTGTTCACACCACCGTTGAGCCTCTAAAACTGCCATGAGTAGGGCCTTTGTTGCCTTCGGATGTTTATCAACCCATGCCTTCCGCATGCCGAAAGCTTTTTCCGGGTGGTCTTTCCACAGTTGACCAGTGGTAATAGCCTGATAACCAACTTTTTGGTTAACTGTTTGCAGGGGCCAAGGTTCTCCCACACAGAAGGATTCCATCGCATTAACTTTCACGTTAGCCACCATTTGGGCAGGGGGAACCACAATGGTAGAAAAATCTTTGCCCGGTTCCAAACCACCAGCGGCTAACCAATAGCGGATCCAAAGATCGTGGGTACCCCCAGGAAAGGTCATGGCTACTTTAGGCCCATTCACCTTAGCAAAGGCTTCTTTTAAGGGGGCCGTATCTAAACCAATTTTGAGATCCTTGTAGTTATTGCCAAGTTGAATCCCCTGACCATTGACATTTAATCTGGCCAAAATATACATGGGGGTAGGCTTGCCATCGGTCACTGTCCCCAGACTGATCAGGTAAGGCATGGGGGTCAAAATATGAGCCCCATCGATGCCGCCATTTTCAGAACCAAGAACAATGTTGTCACGGGTTGTGGCCCAGGATGCCTCTTTTTTTACTTCGACATCAGGCATACCATACTTTGCAAAAAAGCCTTTTTCCTTCGCAATAATTAATGGTGCTGAATCGGTTAAAGCGATAAATCCAAGCTTAGCGGTGGTAGTTTCGGGGGTTTCACCCGTTACAACAGCGGAACTGGTGGTGGTAGTGGTTGTTTCAGTAGCTTCTGGAGTATTAGGACTAGTACAACCATGGAGAATGGTTGTGCCAATGGCAGCACCGGCTGCAGTGACAATAAACTTACGTCGGGAAAGGTTACTCATAGGTTTTGTTAATCAGCCTGAAATCGAAGGAGGGCAAAAATCATTTGGTGGTTCAGGCTTGTACAGCATGAAGGCACAAGATGATTAGTGGAACACTTCCATTTATGCAATTTTCGCCCTTGTCCATGGTTATGGCTGGGAAAATACTAAGGAATTAAGTTACAAGGTTCGTGTTTATTGCTAGAAAATTATGTCTTTTACAACACAATCACTGCATCTTTACTTACATCTTTAGTAAACAGCTATGCAAAAAAAGCATAGAAAGTTAAAAAATTGTGTTTAACCTGAATTTAGTTTCACAAATATTTAGGCTAAATGTAGCGAAGTTTCGGCTTTAGATAGCTGCGGGAAAAACAAGTAGGACGAACTATGTTTGGAGCTTCAACGGTCTATTGACTTTAGTTCTATAGCGATCGCGGATTAAAATTCTTCGGTATAAACTACCGTTACCCTCCAGGCAATAGGAAGTTTTAGCTTGAAGAAAGTTATAACTACCATGACTAAGGCTATACATTATGGCAACGATGATCAAGCCTACGTTGCAAAACTTTAACTTTGTCTGCTTAGCCCTATCTTTTCGATGTTGGTGGATTAATTTTTTTTGGTAGTCCTAGACAAGACAAGTAAGGATCAGCAAGATTAAACTCCTTGATAATCAATTATCCTTGGTCTAAGAACGTGTTTGAAAAGTATTAAAAGTATTAAATGTTGTAGAGTCGCCCCCTAAATCCCCCAATTTAGCGAACTTTATTGCTTAAAATCTAACTACTAGGACAAAAGTTGCGTAAAAAAAACTTTAAATATGCCTGAAAACTTTACCCGGTAAGGATCACAACCGATTTTGCTAGAGTAATTGTGTCGCAAAGGTTTAAGGTTTTTGTCCTGTAGTTAGGCTTAAAATTTAGGTAGTTTCCCTCAGACTGGGGGGCAAGGGGGGCTTGTCAAACACATCCTAAATATCCTTACAGCTTTAGCACTACCAATTTTTTAAATATAGGACTTACGCAAAAATTTCGATTCTGTCCTGGGAACCATGATGTTTGGGGCTGTTTGGGGACCATCATTCAAGCAAGTCCCCGCCATTGGGGGATTTAGGGGGCTTGTGCGTAAGTCCTAAAATGTATAGCAATCCTAAATATAGTCTTTTTAAATAATTAGGGGAAACAAATAGATCTGAAAACATTCCATTGAGAGGAACAGCCACCCCATACTAAATTAAATTGACTATAACTTAGAAATCAGTACGGTATCCTTCAATGGAGCGTAAACCATCGATATTTAAGTTTTAGATGTTATTAAATTCTTATTCCTTAGCTAAGGATTTTAGTTTAAAACCATACTCGCTGAACCTGCCTCAGGATCAACATTTTCATGCTAATTGATGACAGGCCCTAGGGTCTTTCCCAAACTAATATCTTACGAAAG
>JAAUPO010000116.1 GCA_012033095.1 Synechococcaceae cyanobacterium RL_1_2
AATCATGAAAATTATGCTTAGGTCATTAAACCCATATAATTGCAAGTCTCATCAGCCCGTAGAATAATGTGGAATTAATCTAGATGTTAGAGAGTTTCTATGCCCCGCAGAACTGATATCAAGAAAATCCTACTCCTTGGTTCCGGCCCCATCATCATTGGTCAAGCTTGTGAATTTGACTATTCGGGAGTACAAGCGTGTAAAGCCCTCAGGGAAGAAGGCTACGAGGTTGTGTTGATTAACTCCAACCCTGCCACCATCATGACTGACCCAGAAACGGCTGATCGCACCTATGTGGAGCCGCTCCAACCTGAGTTTGTGGAGAAAGTAATCGCTAAAGAGCGGCCCGATGCCCTTCTGCCGACGATGGGGGGACAAACAGCCCTCAACGTGGCGGTATCTTTGGCGAAAAGCGGAGTACTGGACAAATACAATGTGGAGCTGATTGGGGCTAAACTCCCCGCGATCGAGATGGCAGAAGATCGCAGTTTGTTTAAACAAGCCATGGAGCGCATTGGGGTTCCCATGTGTCCTTCGGGTATTGCCAGTACCATGGAAGAGGCTAAGGCCGTTGCTGCGGAGATTGGTAGTTATCCCTTAATTATTCGCCCGGCATTTACCCTGGGAGGTACGGGGGGAGGGATTGCCTATAACCAAGAGGAATATGAAACGATCGCGAAATCCGGTTTAGATTTATCCCCCGTTTCCCAAATCCTAGTGGATAAATCCTTACTGGGGTGGAAGGAATATGAGCTAGAGGTGATGAGGGATCTAGCCGATAACGTGGTGATCATTTGCTCCATTGAAAATATTGATCCCATGGGGGTTCATACGGGGGACTCTATTACGGTAGCCCCAGCTCAAACCCTTACGGATAAAGAATTTCAGCGGCTGCGGGATTATTCCTTGGCCATCATGCGGGAAATTGGGGTGGAAACTGGTGGCTCTAACGTTCAGTTTTCCGTTAACCCGGTGAATGGGGATGTGATCGTGATTGAGATGAACCCCAGGGTATCTCGATCATCGGCGTTGGCCTCTAAGGCTACTGGTTTTCCCATTGCAAAAGTTGCGGCTAAATTGGCGGTGGGTTATACCCTCAATGAGCTTACCAACGACATTACGAAGCAAACCCCCGCTTCCTTTGAGCCTACCATTGACTATGTAGTCACGAAAATTCCTCGGTTTACCTTTGAAAAATTCCCGTCGGCGGAACCGATTCTTAATACTCAAATGAAGTCCGTGGGTGAGGCCATGGCCATTGGTCGCACGTTCCAAGAATCCTTACAAAAAGCCCTAAGATCCCTAGAAATTGGCCGGTTTGGCTTTGGTTGCGATCGCAAGGAAACCCTGCCTTCCATCGGTCAAATTAGAAATAATCTGCGTACCCCTAACCCCGATCGCATTTTCCATATCTATCAGGCCATCTGTTTAGGCATGACCGTGGATGAACTGTATGAATTAACCGCGATCGATCCTTGGTTCTTGGATAAATTTGTGGAATTGGTGGATGCAGAAAAAGCTCTGAAGCGATCGCTATTGACCGAACTAGATGCCACCACCATGCGTCGGGTCAAACAAATGGGCTTTAGTGATCATCAAATCGCCTTTGCCACCAAGACCACCGAAGACGAAGTACGGAATTACCGTAAAAACCTCGGTGTGGTTCCTAGCTATAAGTTAGTAGATACCTGTGCGGCGGAATTTGAAGCCTATACTCCCTACTACTATTCTAGTTACGACGAAGGGGAATCAGAAATTAGACCCTCAGCCAAAACGAAGGTAATGATTTTAGGGGGTGGCCCTAACCGCATTGGCCAGGGCATTGAGTTTGATTACTGTTGTTGTCATGCGGCGTTTTCTTTATCCGATGATGGCTATGAGACCATTATGGTGAACTCTAACCCGGAAACGGTTTCCACGGATTATGACACCAGCGATCGCCTTTACTTTGAACCCCTCACCAAAGAGGATGTACTAAATATTATTGAAGCGGAAGAGCCGGCGGGCATCATTGTCCAATTTGGTGGCCAAACCCCTCTGAAATTAGCTCTGCCCCTAGAACGATATTTAACTAAATCCCAGGAAGATGGCAAGTTAACCAATACCCACATTTGGGGCACTAGCCCGACCTCCATTGATAAGGCCGAAGATCGGGAGTTATTTGAGGCCATTTTACGGGAACTCGATATTACCCAACCCTCTAACGGTCTCGCCCGTAGCTATGGGGAAGCGATCGAGGTAGCCAATCGCATTAAATATCCTCTAGTGGTAAGACCTTCCTACGTTTTGGGGGGTCGGGCCATGGAAATTGTCTATTCCGATGAAGAACTTAAACATTACATGCAGTACGCGGTGCAGGTAGAACCAGATCACCCCATTTTATTAGATAAGTTCTTAGAAAACGCGATCGAGGTGGATGTGGATGCCCTGGCCGATGGGGAAGGCAATGTGGTAATCGGTGGCATTATGGAGCACATTGAAGAAGCAGGTATTCACTCCGGGGACTCCGCTTGTTCTTTGCCCTACAATAGCTTAGGGGAAGATAGCGTTAACACCATTCGGGAATGGACGGTCAAACTTGCCAGAGCCCTAGATGTGGTGGGTTTAATGAATATTCAATACGCCGTCAAAGATGGCCAAGTGTATATTATTGAAGCCAACCCTAGAGCTTCCCGCACTGTTCCCTTTGTCTCTAAAGCCACAGGCCGTCAATTAGCCAAAATTGCTTCCCGGGTAATGTCTGGTAAAACCTTGCCTGAATTAGGGGTAACCTCCGAAATTATCCCTAAACATATCGCTGTTAAAGAAGCGGTATTACCCTTTGATAAATTCCCTGGTACGGATACGTTGCTCGGCCCTGAAATGCGTTCTACGGGTGAAGTTATGGGTATTGATAGTGATTTTGGGAAAGCTTTTGCTAAGGCAGAACTGTCTGCTAGTGTGAAGTTAGCCCTCCAAGGTACGGTGTTCGTCTCTATGAGCGATCGCTGTAAAGAACAATGTGTACCGGTGGTGAAAGATCTAATGGATCTGGGCCTGAAAATTGTTGCCACCTCTGGTACGGCCAAAGTACTCCAGGAAAAGGGTTTAGATAGCGTCGAAACGGTACTGAAAGTTCATGAAGGAAGGCCGAACGTGATTGACTTGATTAAAAATGAATCCATTCAAATCATTTTCAATATTCCTAGTGGCGAAGAATCCCAAGTGGATGGTCGTAAACTCAGACGTACAGCCCTTGACTATAAACTGCCGATTATCACCACGATCGCGGGGGGACGGGCCACCGTCGCCGCGATTAAAGCCCTGCAAACAGAGGAGTTAGGAGTTAAAGCCCTCCAGGATTACATTAGCTAACCAGGGAGTTACCATGGGTTGAAGGTCAGCGATCGAGGTATGGAATCCAAAATCTAAATAGTCTAAATAGTCTAAATACCTGACAGACCCATCAGGTAACTCCTCAAATGCTTAAGGGGGATTGCCTTCGATCGATAGTCTTCAATTCCTAAAGCAGACCTTTTGGGTACTCCGCAGTTTTGATATGGTCTTTTTGAATAATTACAGGAAACAAATAGGGCTGAAAGCATTCCATAGCAAGGAAAAACTATCCCATAGTAAATTAAATTGACTATAACTGATGAATAATTAGAACAAGTACAATGCTTGTTCTTTTTTATGGCCCATTGAGCGATCGGGTAGTCCTATACAAGTAAGGATCAGGAAGCTTAACCCCCAGGATAATCAATTATTCTGGGTCTAAATATCCTTACAGCGTTAGCACTACCAGCGATCGGTTTGAGGCAGGACTTACGCAAAAATTTCAATAAAATTTCAATTCTGTCCTAGGAACCATGATGTTTAGGGACAATCGTTCCAGCAATTCCCCGAAATTTGGGGGATTTAGGGGGCTTGTGCGTAAGTCCTAAAATGCCTAGACATGAGGAACAGATTAATCCCCCTTTAAAAATTAAAACCCAAATCTTCTTAGGGCCGTTTGGGCCGCAGCAAACAGTTCCCTATCCGATGTCGTCGTCCAATCCCGATCGCCGATTTCTTCATAAAATACGCGATCGTAGGGGCGAGTGCGAATCACTACAGGCATCGGAACAGCATGGCCTAGTACTAATGCTTGTTGTTTGGAGTCAAGTTTTGCTAACACCGATCGCAGATTACCGCCCCCAGATACTCCGGTAAAAATAGCATCAATATCCTTTTCATCGTTAAGTAAACAAGTTACCCGCGTACCCACCTGGGACATGACTTCATTATCGATCCCCGATGGCCGTTGATCTACCACCAGCAGGGTGACATAATATTTACGCATTTCCCGGGCGATTTTTCCAAAAATGGTTTGGTGAACGATTTTAGAATCTAAAAATTGGTGAGCTTCCTCGATCGTAATGACTAATTGGCGAGGGCGATCGAGGATGTTTGGGATTGCAAAAACTTTTCCGACTTTTCCACGTAGGCTTTATGGATCCGGCGGGTAATCATATTGGTAACGAGCATATAGGAAAGCATACTGCCCTGATTACCAAACTCAATGACCACATGTTTACCCTGATCCAAATCCTGGAGCATCTGTTGGATGTAATTATGGGCACACATGGCTTTTAAATATTTTAAATTATCAAAACGCAATAGTTTGCGCTGCAAAGCACTAATGGAAGCCATATTGCCCTGCTTTTGTTCACAGAACTCCTTAATATCATCATTGTTCCAATTTAATAGTTGGGTGATCCATGGTTTGCCAAACTCCATGTAGAGAATATTGGCATTATCGATCGCTGCTTCCGATAACCCCAACTCATAGGCCACTAATTTGAGATCTTCAATTTCAATCTGATCGTAACTCAGATATAATTCCCGCACATTGGACACCCCCCGTCGCTTGGTTGATTCAGGATCAAGGGTATAAATTTCCACCTGGGAGGGAAACAACTGCTTTAAGCCTTTGACCATACTGATGCCCTTACCCTCCTGCATGGCGGCCCAACCATATTCCGAATGCATGTCAAACATGAGATTAACCGCAGCCTGTTTACGGATAATGCCGGAAATGAGGAGCCGGGTTAAAAAGGATTTCCCTGTGCCGGATTTGCCAAAAATACCGTTACTTCTCTCCACAAAGCGATCGAGATCCATACAGATCGGCACATCCATATCTAAGGGCATGCCGATCGCAAAATTATTATGGGTGGGATCTTCTTCCCAGCCGAACACCCGCCGGAAATCCTGTTCACTGGCCTCAAATACTTGGGAGAAGTGGCTGGGGATCGTTTTAACGGGCAATAGTTGTACTTCTTCCCCCATTTTGGGCACTAACTGCTCCGCTTCGGATTGCTCCATGATTTGACCCGTGGGGGTAAACATTAACATCGGGGCTAGTTCTAGGGTTCCGTAAGTACTACTACCGGCCAATACCTCCCGCATAAAATCATCCCCTGGCAGGGGGGGGTTAGCCATAATGCGATCGCTACTCGCCCCTAAAGCTACATCCGTTAATAAACAAAAAAATTGCGATCGTTGTCCTTGCACCACCAAAAACTTACCCACCCGCATTTCCTCCACCGATACATCCGGATCAAGACGAATTTCTAAACCTTGACTAAGGGAGCCTTGAATGACGATACCTAAGGGGGAACTAGGATGCATAGGAAACAGGAACTAGTATTAATGTGCTAATAGCCTAATTTAGCGTACATTCAGTAATTTGCTGCGTCCTTTTATTAGTTCTAATGTTGCTAGCAAAATTTATTTCAACACCATTTTGTCTCTAACGGGTAATTAAGGCTTAGGACTCGATCGCAAACAAAGGCATTCTATGGCAGTCCCAACTAGGTCATAACATAAAGATCCTTACTAAACTTGGCTTGCAATGTACACGATTGCCACAAGCTATTTAGGATTACCAGGACTTACGCAAAAATTTCAATAAAATTTCAATAAAATTTCAATTCTGTCCTGGGAACCATGATGTTTTGGGAAAATCGTTCAAGCAAGTCCCAAAATTTGGGGGATTTAGGGGGCTTGTGCGTAAGTCCGACACAAGCTACTTAGGATTGCTATAAATCCCAAATGGTTTCTATAGAACGGTTGAAGATCCTCCGCATTGGATTTTAACCAATCTAAAAACGGCGGTCAAATAAATTAACCGCCGTCTCTAAATTGCTAATACCGGATAGGATAACGCTAGGGAATAGTGTTTAGGATTTAGGCTTAGCTTTGCTAACTCTAAGTTCCCGTTCCATCCATTCTGCTCCATCTAAGGTTTCAATTACTTTGTCTTCTTGATCATCATTATCGAGGTCAACGAAACCAAAGCCCCTAGATCTGCCTGTTTCGCGATCGGTAGGAATGGACACCCTTGTTACAGTGCCATACTCAGCAAAAACTTCTTTTAAATCGTTAGGCTGAACGCTGTAAGCAAGATTACCAACATAAATGGTCATATTCTATTTATTCTCCAAATAACTAAAATGTATTTTGAGAAAACGGAGCCGGGACAATACTGCAATCTGAAATTAGCGGACGGAAAGTGTAGCTGTATGAAAGCGAAATGACTTAATCGTTGAGCAACAGTGTAGCCGAAAGCAATTGATGACGGTAATGAAAACTGGATATGCCGAAATCTCGTAAATGTTTTGAATATGGAATTTAGTATAACACCTAATCGATGGAATCGCCGGAAAAATTTATTTGGTGAAGGATCTAAGCGTTGGGCTTACCCCGGGAATGGAAAGGGAAAGTACTAATTTCAACGTTGGTTATGGAAGATTTTGTGAGATTAGGACTCAGGCACCGCTTGATTTTTAATCCTTTGTTGATTTGAAGACTTGTCTGGGGGAGCTAACTACTATAGCAGTCCTAACTAGGCCATAACAGGAAGATCCTTACTAGACTTGGCTTTCAATGTACTCAATTGCCCCAAGCTATTTAGGATTGCTATAGGACAAAAAGCTTGCAATGTTTTCCCTGCAAGGATTTAGCCTAACAAGCTCAAAAGCCTTATCTAGTAAATCTTACAATCGATCTTAGCCTTCTGTTTTTAATTTTTTGTTCGGTACTAAGCTAGGTGACAGGGAAAACGCATACTTCCCTTTTTCGCAATAAGCAAAGTTAAACAAGCTTTTATTGAGAATAAAAATTTTAAAAAATCGCTGAAACTATTATTCTT
>JAAUPO010000117.1 GCA_012033095.1 Synechococcaceae cyanobacterium RL_1_2
GGAGGAAGGATGTTAATGCACTTTTTTGACTGGGATTCGCTTGCCGTTTGGTGGCATCGGGCAAGATACCATTCCCCTCCCGCGATCGCGAGGATAATTAACCCAAGACTGATGATGCTTCCCACCACAGCCCCGACTTTAATCAGGGTTAAACAGAGAATGCTGAAACTGGCATAACAGAGAGTAATTTGGGGATGACTCCAACCAGATTTATAAAGACGATAAAAAATATGACGGCAATGGGCCATAAAAATATTTTCCCTCCGGATGAGGCGACTAATGATGGTATAAACTGCATCTCCGGTAATGGGGAGGGTCACCACCAGTAAAGCTAACGGTGGGTGGGTTTGGGGCGCGGGATTATTTAAAATGGCGATCGCGACCATTGCCCCCAAAAAGGTGCTACCCACATCCCCCATAAAAATTTTAGCCGGGGCCCAGTTCCAGAGTAAAAATCCTGCTAGGGCTGCTGCCAATAGATACCATAGGGGTTGATGGAGGTAATAAGCAATAAAACTAATTTGCACGGCTGTCACACTAGCAATCAGACCGTCAATACCATCAATGAAATTATAAAAATTAATTAATGCGGTAAAACCAATAATATTAATGACCAAAATTAAGCCATGGCCGATTAAGCCCCCATCCATCAGCATGGGGATTGGAATGGGGTTAAGTTCTAATTGCCAAAATGCACCCATGGCAACGACCAGGTGGACAAGATAACGGATCCGGACAGATAGTTGATAGCGATCGTCTAGTATTCCCACCACAATTAAAGGCAGGAGCACTAACCATAATTTTGGTAAATTCAGGCCAAAGCTATTGACTAAACCCACAGAAATATAATTTTGCGCACCATAAAGAAATAGAGTAATTAAGCCAAAAGCGATAATAAAACCTAAGCCTCCTCCCCTCGGAGTCGCTGTAAGGTGGGAACTACGATTATTGGGGATGTCTAATAGTTTTTCCCCAAAGAATTGTTTAAACCCAAAGGTTAATGCCCCACTGATAAACATGGTAATAATAGCTAGAGCAAATAATCTCATGGGATCAATGGTGGATAGGTAAGGGTTGATCTTTTCAGGAATAGGGGCTAAGGAAAAAACTACGTAAATTCTAAAATGATTTACATGGCAAGAGAGGGAATCAAAAAATCAAACATCATTCTTGTTCACCTAGGGTTTGGTTAACTTGATCCATAGGATCGATGATCGATGATTGGTGGCAGGATATAGCTGTCATGAGTAAAACAAACCGCAGTAAATTAAATTTTGTAGGGGATTGAATGCTTCTAGGAGTGCCATGGGCATTAATTTTCTATTCAACTACGGTGTTAGCTTGAGGGCAAGGGAATGATGACCATGACTATCATGACCATTGTTACTGCTTGTGCATAAAGCTTGAAGTCTGGGGGGTATTGAGACCATGGTTAGTGCTGGCACTAGAATAATCAATTCTAATCAACTCAATTAATTCACAATTAAGCTCACCTTACAATGATTTATATCACCATCAATTTTTAAACTGGACAAGTTACGCTTAATTGCTTAATTATCTAAACTATCTAAACCGATGGTGGGGATGGGGGCGCGATCGCTCGTTAAAACCTAGTATTCGATGACGTAACTTCAAGCTCTAATGCTGACGTAGCAGTAAATTAAGAGTCTTACTTGTTACCTCAGGATATGGAAAATAAATTGTGAATTAAATTGTAAATTTACGCCCAGCAGTACTAGGCCTTCATCCTCCATAGTCCTAGGTTATTTTTTTGCTTCCATGTTAGTTCCTGCCTGAATCAAGTTAATCCATTAATCCATGAGGTTATTGTATGGTTTCCCTCAGTTTAGAGTTCCATACTTAGAAGATGTTTGAAAAGCCCCCCTTGCCCCCTAGTCTGAGGGAAATCACCTAGATTTTTAAGCAATTAAGTCCCCCAAGTTGGAGGATTTAGAAATAAGAATTTAATAACATCTAAAACTTAAATATCGATGGGTTCCGCTCCCTTGAAGGATACCCTACAAATTTCTAAGTTATTTAATTCACGATTCTTAGGGGGCGACTCCACAACATTTGATACTTTTCAAACACATTCTTAGATGGATATGGATTTAGATAATATTCCTGAACAGGGGAACGCGATCGAGTTTAAATCAGTATCAGTAATTGACCAATTTATTACCTTGTCTATATAGCAATCCTAAATAACTTGTGGCGATTGAGTACATTGAAAGCCATGTCTAGGAATGATCTTGATGTTATGACTTAGTTAGGACTGCTATATCTCTATAAATCCGCATATTTTTATATATATTCTGTATTCTGTATATCTATCGGTATATCTATGGCATCAAGTTTGCAAGGGTCTAACATTAGCTGGTTGTTGCTGGCTACGGTGATTTGTGTAACGGGGGTAAGCTGTTCCGTTCTACCCCAGGGAACTGGGGTGGAAACGACAGAAGTTAGATCCGCTATGCCGCCCTTAACCGATAACACTGGGGAAGTTTTAGAGCATCTAGATCTAAGTTTGATTCCCCACACTAGTTCCGAGGAGCAATCAACCAAAATTGAATTTTTAGCTAGTTATCTACAACAGGAATTGGGGATTCCCGTCCGTGTGACTTTAGCTCAAAATTATGATGAAGCTGTTAATTTATTGGTTACGGAAAAAGTGGCGATCGCGTACTTGGGGGCCGCGAGTTACTTAAAAGCAAAGAAACAAAACCCAAATCTAGAGCCAATTTTAGCGGCAATTAATCAAGACACTGGCAGACCTTGGTACACCAGCGTCATTATTAGCAAAACTGGGGTAAATGACCTAAGCCAATTAAAAGGGAAACGATTTGGCTTTGTTAGCAGCTCTTCTACTTCGGGCTTTTTGATGCCTAGTTATCACTTTTAAAAAGTTCAGGTTTTGATCCCTCCACCTACTTTTCCGAAATTAACTATGCCGGTAGCCATGATCAAAATGTGGCGAGTTTAATCGCGGAGGAAGTGGATGCGATCGCGATCGATGAAGATACCTACAAGCGCAATACCGATCTAGGAACCTTCAAGCCAGACCAATATACAATGCTGTGGAAATCAGAACCCATTCCTAATCCCCCGATCGTCGTATCCACTAAACTATTGTCTGAGGAAGCCATTCTTACTTTAAAAAAAGTCCTCATCGCTGCCCCCGAAGGTTTAGTAAGTGTAACGGGGACGGATTCCATCGGTTATACGATTGTGGAGGATCAGGATTATTCTACCATTAGGGAAATTTATCAGAGCTTGGAATGAATGAATATTAAAACTAAATTTATTGCTTCCTCCATCATGTTTAGTACCCTGATTACTGGGCTAATTTTAGGGGTAAATACCATCATTCAAAGCTCGGATGAAAGATTTCAATTACAAAAAAATCAAGCTTTTGAGGCCCTAGAAACGACGATCGGCATGCAATTAGCCCTCAATCAGGAAGTAAATCACCTTAAGGATTTTATTTTGCTTGAGCGTGCGGGGGAAGATATGGGTAAATTTCAGCAAGCCAAATCAGATTTCATTATTGGTTTGAGTTCCCTCCAAGGCCAATTACCCCATTACCAATCATTAGAAACTATTCGCCGCCAGCATCGGAGTCTAATTAATTTAGCCGATCGCTTAGAAAATAATGAGGAAGCATCTTTTACGGCAATTCGATCGGATATGGAAGCCGTCAATAGTTTTAGTCAAGATATTCAATTCTATATAGATGACGTGAGAAGCTATTTATACGCCCAGGAAAAAATTGCGAGCCAGAACGTTGAAAGTTTTAATCGTTTTGTTGTGACCTTGGAATGTGTAGTAGTGGGGCTGAGCCTATTAATTTTTGTTGTCCAATTCAAATGGATTCTTTTGCCAGTGGTGGAATCCCTCAAGGAATTACAACAGGGTACCCTCGCGATCGGCACAGGAAAGTTAGATTATCGCCTGGCCCTGAAGGGGAATCAGGAATTCCAATCCGTAGGGGAAGCCTTTAACCAAATGGCGATGCAATTAGAGGGTTTTTATGTAGAACTGGAGCAAAAAGTCAAAGATCGCACCCAGGATTTAGAAACCATTAACGCCGACCTACATCAAGAAATGAATAAGCGTCTGCGGGTGGAACAATCTTTACGGGACAAAAATGAAACCATTAAACAGACCCTAGAGGAACTACAACGCACCCAAGCCCAGATGGTACATTCGGAAAAAATGTCTAGTCTAGGGCAAATGGTGGCTGGGGTTGCCCATGAGATTAATAATCCAGTGAATTTTATTTATGGCAACATCGTCCACGCTGAAGATTACCTTCAGGATCTACTGGGTTTGGTGCAATTGTATCAACAGGAATACCCCGATCCAGCTCCTCGGATTACAGACGAAATGGAGGCGATCGAGTTAGATTTTGTGATGACGGACGTGGTGAAAGTCATGGGATCCATGAAAATGGGGGCAAAACGTATCCAAGAAATTGTTAAATCCCTACGCACGTTTTCGCGCTTAGATGAAGCCGACGCAAAAACCGTTGACCTCCATGAGGGGATTGATAGTACGTTATTAATCTTACAAAATCGTTTGAAGGCCAAAAATGACCGCCCAACCATTGAAGTCCTTAAACATTATGGGGATCTTCCCCCCATCGATTGTTATCCTGGCCAATTAAATCAGGTCTTTATGAATATTTTGGTGAACGCGATCGATGTGTTAGAGGAACAAGAAGACCATGGCACATCAGGCATAATTACCATTACCACCACAAGTGATGGGGATTGGGCCACCATTACGATCGCCGATAATGGGCCAGGGATACCAGAAGAAACCCGTAGTAAACTGTTTGACCCCTTTTTTACCACCAAAACGATCGGCAAAGGAACCGGCTTAGGCCTATCGATTGTCCATTCCATTATTGTCGATAAACATCGCGGTGCCATTACCTGCAATTCCGAGATAGGCCAGGGCGCAACCTTTGCCATCAAAATTCCCCTCACCATGACAGAATTAACCTAAATAGGACTTACCCACAAGCCCCCTAAATCCAGCAACTTTGGGGGACTTACTTGAACAATTGTCCCCAAACATCCCCAAATATCATGGTTCCCAGGACAGAATCAAAATTTTTGCGTAAGTCCTGCTAAATCCTCCATATTCCTGAATTATCCGAGAATAGAAAACCCGAGAACGATTATTTTTGCTTTGATGGGGTTAAGTCCTGATAACCATGGGTAATTTTTTCCTAAATTTCAGTGAAGCCCACAAACCACATCCGCTATAATTGGGCGCAGGTAATTTTACAGAAATTAATAACTTTAACTATGGCTCTTATCGCGATCGGCAAAGGCTTTATCCGGGATTTAGAAAAAACTGGAGCCCTTGGAGTCTATATGCCCCTAGAGGGTGGTTTTGAAGGCCGTTATCAACGTCGGCTTCGAGCTAATGGTTATCAATTAATTAGCCTTACCGCCAGGGGTTTAGGGGATTTAGATGCCTATCTATTTAGCATTCATGGCGTGAGACCCCCCCACCTCGGCAAAAAAATATTGGCCAAGAAGGTGCAGTGGGTCAACGCCATTTTGTTGCCCCGATCGCAGGTTACCAAGTAGAAAATTTAGCAGAGAAATCCAAGGGCTTAGTATTGTGGATCATTGAAGGCCATATCCTTTCCCGCACTGAGATCAATTACTTAATCAATCTCCCTGCTAGCCATCCCCAGGTCAAGGTCGTGTTAGAACTAGGAGGATCAAGATCCTTCCGCTGGGAAAATTTAGCTGATTGTCTCTAAGCCTTATTAATCAATAATCTAAACCGACATCCCATAATTAACCCCCATCCTGGGCCCCAGCAACAGCCTCTAATTTTTCTGGGCTTAGTAAACTTCTCCTTTTACCTAAATAGGACTTACGCAAAAGCCCCCTAAATCCCCCAAATTTGCGGTACTGTTAATAATTTTTCAATAATTTTTCAGAAATTTCTCCCCCAGCGTTGGGGGCAGAGGGGCTTGATAAATCAGCTCTTAATCTCAGCAACAATTGAGGGTAGTGCTAAAGCTGTAAGGATATTTAGACCCAGGATAATTGATTATCAAGGGGTTTAATCTTGCTGATCCTTACTTGTATAGGATTTATAGGATTACCCAATTGAGATAAAGATTATTTTCCTATACCAACCAAAGCGGTTTTGGTATAAATTCCCTAAACTTGGGGGACTTTTAATGATTTTCAGGCATTTCCCCCCTAGCGGTGGGGGCAGGGGGGGGCTTGATAAATCAGCTCTAAATCAATAAATTAAATTTAGGGGAGTAGTCAAACAAGTTAACCCCTTGGCTACAGCGGAAGGCCTGATGGGGGAAGGAGCGACCATCATCGAACCATCATTATCCGGGGAGCGATCGCGAAGGAGCTAACGGAGCATCCCCCACCGTCGTTTCCAGATTTTAGTTGGTTCAGCGTTACTCGCCTGCTGTTCTTGCTGTCGGCGTTGAATAATTACTTGCGCCGTATCTGTAAGGGTAGGATCACGGTAGGGAATGGCAGCTTTTGTTCCCAAATGTTCCTGTTCCTGGGGGGAAAGGACTGGTAACTGATGCCCCTCATGTTGGGCGATCGTGCCCGGTGCTTTACGGCCAAAACTGGGGGTGGAAGCCACCACTAGCTTATTTAATAACATTGCTTGTCGTACTGCCCCAGCACAGGAATAGGTCGCGAGATAACCATGGGGAGCTAAACATTTTGCCACCAAACCCAAAAATTCCACTGTCCATAATTGGGGACATTTCGGCGGGGAAAACGGGTCTAAAAAAATTGCGTCCCCTTGCCAACATTGTGCCATTAATCCTTGAATGGTTTGTCGTGCATCCCCGATCAATAATTGGCCTGTAAATTGAGGGGCAGTAATCTTTTCCCCTGTAATTAATTGAGTAATTAAATTCACCGCCCGATCGCTATAATCCTGTAATAAACCTTGGGCGATCGCCTGGTGCGGTACGGTTATATCCGATTCCAAGCCATACCATTCAATGATGCAATCAGGACTAATTGTCCAAATATGTTCCCAAGCCGCCGCGCTACTATAG
>JAAUPO010000118.1 GCA_012033095.1 Synechococcaceae cyanobacterium RL_1_2
ATCTACGGTAGTAAAGGTAGAAGCCGGATCTAAGGGAGCCTTTATTTTCTGGGGCTGTGGTTCCCCTAGGTGATGATATTTGGTTAAAATCAGGCGTAATTGTTCTAAGGATAGGGGTTTCGTGATGTAGTCATCCATCCCTGCGTCTAAACATTTTTGCCGATCGCCCTCCATCGCATAGGCCGTTAACCCCACGATCGTTAAATGCATTCGATGATGTTTTTGTTCATAGGTTCGCCAGGCTGTAGTGGTTTGATAACCATCTAGAATCGGCATCTGACAATCCATAAACATCAAATCATAATCCCGATCTTTCATCGCCTTAAGGGCTTCAGCCCCATTATTAGCACACTCGGTATTTCCCTGGCCTAACTTTTTTAATTGGCTAACAAGTACTTTTTGGTTGACGAGAATGTCTTCAGCAATCAGGATCCGTAATTGATTTTTCTCTGGTTGATCGGTGATTTCCTGATTTCCAGTAAGCTCGGTAATGTTGGGGGGGGGATCCGCTTTAACGGTAAGGGGAGGGACTATGGCTGAAAATGCCTGAGCTTGATAGTTCAGAGGGGGCTCAGGGCAAGTAATGGTAAACCAAAAAGTAGAGCCATAGCCCCATTCACTAATTACATTAATATCTCCCCCTAAAATATCCACTAATTCTTTGCAGAGGGCTAAGCCCACCCCCAAACCCTGATAAGAGCGACTGGGGGACTGATCTGCCTGGGAGAAGGGAACAAATAGGTTATGTTCTAAATTTGGATCAATGCCAATGCCAGTATCCTTTACCGCAAAATAAAGCTTAAATTCCGTTGGGTTCGGTTCCTGATCCCTGGGAGGGAGTAACGATAACTGAATTTCAACGCTACCTTCATTGGGGGTAAATTTAATGCCGTTGTCTAATAGATGGCAAAGAATTTGTTCAATATACTTGGTCTTTCCCAGTAAGCGATCGGGTACCTGGGAATCAATATCACTAGTGAGCTTAATTTGCTTAAGATCCGCCTGTCGTTGATAATTAATTAAAATTTGCTGTACTAACTGTTTCGGATCAAAATCATCTAAATCAAGTTCTTCCAGTTCACTAGTGCGTAAATCCGATAAATCAATAATATTGTTGAACAGGGATAATAACTGTTCCGTATTATTGGTAATGGTTCTTAGCCACTTAACCTTTTCCTCGTCCTGTTCCCCTTCTATCAGCAATTGGCTGTAACCCATAATGGCATGAATGGGGGTACGGACTTCATGGCTAATATTAGATAAAATTTCATCCTTTACCTTTGCAATTTGATCTGCTTGGGCTTTTGCAACTCTTAATTGATCTGTGGTGTACTTAAGTTGTAGATGGGTTTTAACCCTCACCAACAGCTCATTTGGATTGAAGGGCTTGGTAATATAATCCGCTGCTCCCCGTTGAAAGGCCTCCAGCAATTTATGATCATCTTGATTAGCTGTTAAAAAAATAATGGGAATGGATGCGTAACGGCTATCGGATTTTAATTTATCGCATAATTCAAGACCGTCCATTTCTGGCATCATTAAGTCTAATAAAATTAAATCCGGTTGAGTGTTGTGCAAACGGGCTAGGGCTTCCTTTCCCCCAGTGGCAAAGGTGGTAGCGTAGCCTAATCGATCAAGCATTGCCCCCACTATTTGAAGGTTGCGGGGTACATCATCAACAACCAGGATTAAAAATTTTTGGGGGTCAAACTCAGCCATAGAAACTGGGGTGATGGGATCAAAGGCATTGGGTTGGCCAAGATTAGACCTAAGTCAATCTTAGTCATGGATCTAAAACTCTAAACAAATAACAATCGGTTATCCCCTCCATGGTAGTGTCGCCATGGGGAGAGAAGACCCATGATCACAATTTTTACATAGGGATTAGGGTCTTAAATCTTTATTTTTTTAAGTTTTTATGAACAAGCCTACCCTGTTCACTTGAACGACAAGGGCTAGGGAATGTCATCATTTAAACCTGAAACTCTTCTTAGCTAAGGATTTCAGTTTAAAACTATACTTTCTGAACCTGGCTCAGGATCAAGGTTTTAATGCTAATTGATGACACTCCCTAGGGCAAACGCATACTAATTTTCACTCAACGAAAGAATAATAGTTTCAGCGATTTTTTAAAATTTTTATTCTCAATAAAAGCTTGTTTAACTTTGCTTATTGCGAAAAAAGGGGAGTATGCGTTTTCCCTGGCAGATGAATTGACTCAGTTGACAATTTAGCTGGCGATGAAATAAGGAAATAGATATGGAAAACTTCTGGTTGTTGAGTGAAGTTTCTCATCTATTCCTCATTTTTGTCACCTCATATATAGCAATCCTAAATAGCTTGTGGCAATTGAGTACATTGAAAGCCAAATCTAGTAAGGATCTTTATGTTATGACCTAGTTAGGACTGCTATATATTGCATGGTATCTAGTTCAATAGTACTAAATAGTTTTCCACACCACTAAGGATCGGATGACCATAAGCGATCGAGGGTAATGCCTTTCCCGTGAAAAAGACACTTAACACTATTTAGTTTCAGTAAAGTCAGCATCAATCACATCATCATCACCATCGGAAGATGGTGCTCCACCCCCACCGGCAGCGTTAGGATCAAATCCAGCTCCTCCAGTTGGATCAACCCCAGCTTGTTGGTAAAGGTTATTGCTGATGGCGTAGAGAGTTTGTTGCAATTCCGGGGTAAGGGTTTTGATTTTTTCATCATCATCCTTAGCTGTTGCATCTTTAAGATCGCTGATTAACTGCTTAGCTTTAGCTTTGTCTTCCGCTGGGACTTTATCTTTAATTTCATCCTGCTTTTCAATTTCTTCCAATTGCTTCTCAGCTTGGAAAATTAGGGAATCAGCTTGGTTTTTGCGATCGACCCGTTCCCGACGTTCCTTATCCGCCGCAGCATTTTTCTCAGCTTCACTAACCATTCTTTCCACCTCATCATCGGGTAGGGTGGAAGCTCCGGTAATGCTAATGGATTGCTCTTTTCCAGTGCCCTTGTCCTTAGCACTAACATTGAGAATACCGTTAGCATCGATATCAAAGGTTACTTCGATTTGAGGTACACCACGCTGGGCCGGGGGAATACCATCTAGGCGGAAAGTTCCTAAGCTCTTGTTATCGCTGGAGAATTCCCGTTCCCCTTGGAGAACTTTGATTTCCACATTGGTTTGGCCATCCACTGCGGTGGAAAACACCTCGGATTTTTTGGTGGGCATGGTGGTATTACGAGGAATGATTTTAGTCATTACACCACCAAGGGTTTCTACCCCTAGGGATAGGGAAGTAACGTCAAGTAAAAGAATATCTTTCACTTCACCGGCCAACACTCCACCTTGAATTGCGGCACCGACGGCCACCACTTCATCCGGGTTAACTCCTTGGTTGGGATCTTTGCCGAGAACATCTTTAACTAATTTTAATACGGCAGGAATCCGGGTGGAACCACCCACCATTACTACTTCATCGATTTGTTCTTTGTTGAGTTTGGCATCTTTAAGGGCATTCTCAACGGGAATACGACAGCGATCGATCAAATCAGAGCAAATTTCTTCAAATTTTGCGCGGGTGAGGGTTAGCTCTAAATGTTTAGGGCCATCTTGGGTAGCGGTGATAAAGGGTAGGTTAATGTCTGCTTGGGTAACGCTGGAGAGTTCAATTTTTGCTTTTTCCGCAGCTTCGGTTAACCGTTGCAGGGCCTGTTTATCTTTACGTAAATCGATTCCTTCAGCCCCTTGGAATTCGGCGGCTAAAAAGTCCACAATTTTTTTGTCGAAGTCGTCCCCTCCGAGGTGGGTATCACCGGAGGTAGAAAGTACTTCAAATACTCCTTCTCCCACTTCTAAAACGGACACGTCAAAGGTACCACCACCAAGGTCAAAGATGAGAATGGTTTCGTCCCCTTTGCTGTCTAGACCGTAGGCTAGGGATGCAGCGGTGGGTTCGTTGATAATGCGTTTAACTTCAATCCCGGCAATTTTACCAGCGTCTTTGGTGGCTTGGCGTTGGGAGTCGTTAAAGTAAGCAGGAACAGTAATTACGGCTTCAGTCACTGTTTCCCCTAGATAGGTACTAGCATCTTCTACTAGTTTGCGTAGTACTTGGGCGGCAATTTCTTCGGGGGCAAATTGCTTTTCTTGGGAGGGGCAATCTAGTTTAACGTTGCCGTTACTATCTTTGAGTACTTGATAGGCGACCTCTGTACTTTCGTTGCTTACTTCATTAAATTTGCGACCAATGAAGCGTTTAACGGAAGAGAAAGTATTGGTGGGATTCATCACTGCCTGGCGTTTGGCAATTTGACCCACAAGGCGATCGCCATTTTTGGCGTAGGCCACTACCGAAGGCGTGGTGCGGAAACCTTCTGCATTAGCGATAACGGTGGGTTTTCCCCCTTCCATTACTGCCACACAAGAATTAGTGGTTCCGAGGTCGATACCAACAACTTTTCCCATGGTGATTTATTTACTCCTGTTCAGATTTTAATGTGGAGGCAAGGTTGACAATGGCAGTAATTGTTTCCACCGTCTAAACCCGCAACTACTGGGGGTATCCTTCAGGATTAGGATCAAGACTAGCAATAAAAGCTCCAAGGATGGGGGTTTATTGTTAGTTAAAATCTGTGGCTGAGGGAATTAGTAGCGAGGTTTTTTTGCCTGTGATAAGTTACCCCTCTATCATCATCTGCATCTAAGGTTATAAGCTAGTGTAGTTTTCCGAACATCATGGGAAATAACTAACGCTTAATCGGTCACTGGGTTTGGGGTTACATGATTACTTCTGTTCGTTCTAGATTATTTTCTTTTCGTAATTGGTCGTTGTGGGTGGGCTTAGTTATTACCCTAACGTTTGTGGCGATCGCGGTGTTTGCCCCGCTTTTCCAACAATGGGGTTGGCTCCAAGATCCATTAGAATTTTTAGCTAACCCTATCCATGAACCCCCCAATGGGGAATATTGGTTTGGCACGAGTCGCCAGGGCTATGATGTGTTTAGTCGCACTTTGTTTGCATCCCAAGCCGCATTAAAGGTAGTCGTGCTCGCCACCAGTTTGAGTATGGTGATCGGAGTGCCCCTGGGTTTAATTAGTGGTTATGGCGGGGGCAAACTAGATAAGTTTTGTTTATTTTTAATGGATACCATCTACACGTTGCCGGGGTTATTGTTATCGGTGACGTTGGCGTTTGTAGTGGGCCGGGGGATTTTTAACGCCGCGATCGCGTTGAGTATTTCCTATGTGCCCCAATATTACCGAGTGGTCAGGAACCACACCACCAGTGTAAAAACCGAACTATTCATCGAAGCGGCCCAAGCTCTAGGGGCCAGTAACACCCGCATTATCAGCAAATATTTATTTTTAAATGTGATTCAAAGCGTACCGGTGCTATTTACCCTAAATGCCGCCGATGCCATCCTGATTTTAGGGGGGTTAGGATTTTTAGGTTTAGGGTTACCGGAGGAAGTCCCGGAGTGGGGCCATGATCTGAAATTGGCCCTCGATGCTCTGCCTACGGGTATTTGGTGGACAGCCTGGTTTCCGGGATTAGCCATGAGTACCTTGGTGGTGGGCCTATCTTTTCTGGGGGAAGGGTTAAGCGAAGTGTTCCAAACTAAACATCGGCAGTAGGCATGGGCTCTTTAGGGGCTTGATGATGCCTAAGAACGTGTTTGAAAAGTATCAAATGTTGTGGAGTCGCCCCCTAGATCCCCCAATTTGGCGAACTTTATTGCTTAAAATTTAGTTAATTTTCCCCAGACTGGGGGGCAAGGGGGGCTTTTCAAACACATTCTAAATCCTCCAATTTGGGGGACTGGATTGGTTAAAATCTAGGGAGTATCATCAATTAGCCTTAAAACGTTGATCCTGAGCCAGCTTCAGAAAGTATGGTTTTAAACTGAAATCCTTAGCTAAGAAAAGTTTCAGGTTTAAATGATGACAGACCCTAGGTGATTTCCCCCCAAATGGGAGGCAAGGGGGGCTTTTCAAACATCCTCTAAGGAAATGGGGGGATAGGGCAGGGAGTTGTCTCTTTAGAAAATTGATCAATTTTTTTGCTCCTGCTCCCGTTTGAGTTGATCCTGTTGGAAGACTTTTACGACCTTAAGATTCTGTTTGGCTTGTTTACAACCGAGTCTTACTGCTTGTTGATAGTCGGCGATCGCTTCATCGTACAGTTTCAATTTGAAATAACTGTAACCCCGATGGTGATGCACATTATCCAGGCGATACCCCAGATCGATGGCATGATCATAAAACAAAATTGCGTCCTGATAACGTTGCAAATGACTATGGCATAGGCCTAGATAGTAATAGGCTTTACCGTAGTTTGGTCTTAATTCAATCACTTCATTTAGCATGGCGATCGCTTCGGTGTATCGCTGTTGTTGGCTCAGGTTCAGTGCCCGATCTAAGCACAGATCCGGCAACTTAATCGGAAATTCCCCAAGATGAATCAAACAACGGTTGAGGTGGGCAACATAATTATGGCTACTAGCCGTAACTAATTGTTTGAATTGGGTCAATAGCTCAGGATATTCCAAGGGGGACGGTTGTCCTCGTAGCCGAAGCCAATCCGCTATGGATTTATAAATTTGGTTTTGGCTTTTGTCGCGATCGCCCAATTCCCACAACATCTCCGCATAATTTAACCGCATCTCCGGCAAAATAAAACCCTCCCCTTTGGCCTCAACACTAGCATATAAAAACTCATAATAATTTAAAATTCCATCCATAATCTCTGGCAAATATTGTTGATATATTTCATCAATGAGTTCAGGGATCAATAAAGGTAATAAAGGGACTAACGGAGTTTCTAATGGAGCATGTAACAGATAATATTCATCAATAAATAGACCCGCATACAGCACATGAAACATAGCTAAATAATCAACACAATCCTCTAAATTATAATCACTAATACAATAGGGACGATAAATTCTATTTTCATCTAATCCCTGGCTGTGGGCATCCTCTTCCCGGGCCATAATCTCCAAATTGATTCCATGGCCTTTCAATTCCTCAGGACTATAAAA
>JAAUPO010000119.1 GCA_012033095.1 Synechococcaceae cyanobacterium RL_1_2
TTCTGAACTCACCACCGACGAGATCAATAGGGCAAACGCATACTAATTTTCACTCAACGAAAGAATAATAGTTTCAGCGATTTTTTAAAATTTTTATTCTCAATAAAAGCTTGTTTAACTTTGCTTATTGCAAAAAAAGGGGAGTATGCGTTTTCCCTGCTTTCAATGTACTCAATTGCCACAAGCTATTTAGGATTGCTATAGAATGTAGATCCTTACTAAACTTTGCTTAACTACTAGGACAAAAGTTGCGCAAAAACTGTAAATTAGGTCTGAGAGCTTTACACGGTAAAGATTACAAGCGATTTCGCTATAGTGATTGTGGAGCAAGGGTTTAAGGTTTTTGTCCTGTAGTTAGAGACGTGGCTTTCAATGTACTCAATTGCCACAAGCTATTTAGGATTGCGATAACCGATGGCAACAAAAAAAACAATCGAGTTCAAGGGAATTTTCATCACTCAAAATTGATGCCAGTCACTATAGTTTTTATTTGAATTTTTAGGAATAAATTATTTATTTAGCTTAATTATTTAGCTTCTTTTAGAATCGAGCTTTCGAGAATTAATAAATTAATACTTGATCAATAAACTTGATCATTAAACTTAAAAAAATTATTTGGTGCTAGATTCTAATTGATCCCCTGATGCACTTGATGCATTAATAATAAACTAAATCCGTTAACAATCAACGTAATCAAAAAGCTGTATTTCCCTCAACAAAATACAGCTTTTTATAGTTTAAAATGCAAAACTTTAGTGTAAAAAAAATCAAAAAATTGAAAAAAATTTACTTAGGGCTTTCCACATAGATATCACCATCAAAAGGTTGAACCCCAGTTTCTGGATAATCATCATCGGTGGGAGAAAAAATGCGAGCGACTCCTTCCCAAATAGCTTGTAAACCATCAATAATTTTTTGCATATTCATAACCCATATCTCCTGAGAACAAATAGATAAATGTTTTCTTGTTCAAAGCAATCAGGAATGAATCTTAAAATACTTAAATATCGATTTAGAATGGTTAGTTCATAACCAACTATTTTTAATTAATTTAACGAATTTAACGGGAATAAGATTCTGGCTTAAGATACTTCCCAATTCCTTTTCTATATCATCGATTATCTAACAAATAATAGGGAAAGTATGAGTTTGCATATTAGTTGAAATATTGTTGAAAACCGTTACAAAATTAACTGATTATAAAAATTCATCAAAATCCTTGAAAAATCATGGTTTAAGAAATAATTAAACCAGTCAGCCATGGTTTTTAGACCGCGATCGCGTGACAAAGGATTCTTAGAAATTGATATAATTTAATCGTATTTAAAAGTGATTACTTACTCTTTTGTTTCCAAAAATAAACTGTTTAACTATGCTGGCTGATCAATCCCCCACCAAAACTGTTTATAAAGATAACTTGCTTGATAATTTTTGCATTAATCTATTCACTAAAAAAATGGCTCAAGCTGCCGGTTTACCCCAGCCGAAAAGCGGTTACGATGGTTTTGTCGAACTCTCTCGCCAGATGATCAAAGGGCGAAACGCTCTTCAACAACAAGCGTTAGTGGCCAATGTCCTTAAATCCCTAGTCCCGGCAGCTGGCCTCAAAATGGTGCGGGCATTATTTTCCCCGACCAAGCTAGTCTGTGAATTGAACGCATGGTTCTCCACGGTGATGTTCCCTTGGTTAGTGGGTGAATGCGTTACGGAAGAAGTGGAATTAACGAACTATCGAGGGGAAGTGGTCACCCAAAAAAGTCTTGTCAAAATTAAAAAGTGTCGTTATTTGGAAGAAAGTGGCTGCGTAGGACTGTGCATTAACATGTGTAAGATGCCAACCCAGAAGTTTTTACCGAAGAATTTGGCATTCCTTTGCACATGAAACCGAATTTTGAAGATCTCAGTTGTGAAATGATTTTTGGTCAAATGGCTCCCCCCTCGAAGAGGAAGGGGACTTTTCCCAACCTTGTTTAGTGGCCCGATGTGATACTGCCACTGGCACGGTGGGCCATGTCCGAAGGTACGTTAAGCCCGACTAGCAATCTGGTCAATAATCCAATCCACCGCATTGGGTAAATCTTCAGCCACATAATCCGCTTTGATGGTGTGTTGATATTCCCCGGCTAGAACTTTTTTGCCATAGCCAGTTTTAACCAAAATCCCCTTTAAACCACCGTTATGGGCCAGATCCACATCGGTGGCCTTATCCCCCACCATAAAGCTACTAGATAAATCTAGGTCATATTCCCAAGCCGCAGCGACCAACATCCCGGTATTCGGTTTGCGGGAAGTGCTCCACCCCGTTAAATCAGGATTAGTTCCGCCGGCACTGGGGCTGAGGTAAGGGCAATAATAAAAAGCATTTAGATAGGCCCCTGCCTCTACTTTTAGTAAATTGCCTGCCCGCTGATTTAAGGCTTCAATGTGATTTTGGTCATAATAATTACGGGCTGCCCCTGATTGGTTAGAAACAGCACAAACAAAAATATCTAAGTCATTAAGTTTACGGATAGCACGGGCTACGCCATCGATTAAATCAAGATCATTAACTTCGTGGATATATCCTTTTCAACGTTAATAACCCCGTCTCGGTCTAAAAATACTGCTGGTTTAGTCACGCCAAATTTGTTTTAAAATTTCCTCCGGTGCAATGTCGGCTATGTTATTCGTGGCTGATTGTACCCCAATGAATTTATTTTGATCAGGGGGTAATAATTTTGCGGCATTGGTGGGGCCAAATAAGGCCACGGTGTAAGTATCCACTGCGATCGAGAGATGCATAGGGGCACTATCGGTACAGATCATTAAATTTGCTCCGGCAATCATCGCAGCTAATTTACCAATATCATCGGGGGCTACCACCCGGAGATTACCCACTAATCCTTGAATTTGTTTAACCCAGTCCTGATCCTCAGGGCCTTGAACGATCACGATCGGGATATCTGGCTGACGGGTTTGGATATTTTCCATTACCTGTTTCCATTTTTCCACCGGGTAAATTTTATCGATGCCTTGTCTTTTGGCTAAATTACTGGAGCCCCCATGGATCAAAATATAACCAGTATCTTTGATCCCTAGCTCCGTTTGTTTCCCTTCAGCCCAAGCAATATCCTGGGTGGGTACATTGATGGAATCTTGAATTTTAGGACAAGGGGTCTTGATTTCGAGACCCTTAACTAGATCGTGGTACATCCAGGCCGCATATTGCTCAAGATTGAGGGGCACAGTGCGGGATAAAAATCGGTAGGTTCCCGTTTCGTAACCAATGCGTTGAGGAATCCCATTTAACCACAGTAAAAAGCCGATCGCCCAACGGCGGCCAAGGGAAAGGGCAACTTCATATTCCCGATCGCGGATCATACCAGTCAGATTTAACCAATCCGCTAGACCATTATTGTCCTTATAGTCAAAGACTAAAACTTCATTAACCTGAGCACAGATGCGGTAAGCGGATTTGGAGCGGGGCTCCACCATCACATCAATCTTAGCCTGGGGATACTCCTGCTTGATATGGGCAAGGGTAGGAAAGAACAGAACTTGATCGCCTATTCCACCCGGGACAAGGGCTAGTACTCTCATTGTTACCTTGATAGTTTTATAAAATCAGCTTAATTTTAGCTTACAATGCCCGATAGTCAAGGGGCTTCATTGTTTGAGCAACCCCCATCCCAGGGATTATTTTGCAGCAATTTGCCATAATTTTAGGTTGATTTTAGCTTGGTTTTAGGTGAAAATTGTGGGTTAAATTGTTTTGCATACGCCCTCTGCTGGGTTTATTTTGACTAGGGGAAATAAGAGGAAATCCCGACAAACATCAACGCTAGCTACTCAGACCAGAAACCCAGGTAAACGAATCATCAGATCCTCAGATCCTCAGATCCATTGATCTTGTTTACGTTAAAACTGGTTTAGTTAAAAAGTACTTATAGGCACTGTAGGCTAGGGTTAAAACCCCAGTCACGATCGCGTCCTCATTGATGCAAAATTTGGGGTGATGGAGGGGATAATTGGTTTGATCTTCATAGCCCACCCCTAGGCGAAACATCATGCCCGGAGAGTGGTTTAAATACATGGCAAAATCTTCTGCCCCCAGGGATGGTTCTGGCAAAATCTCGATCGCCTGCTCCCCCAACATTTCCCGGCCCGCCTGTTCCACTAATTTAGTTAAATCGGGATCATTATGCACCGCCGGTACCAGGGAAGAATAATTGATTTCATACTTGGCCCCATAGGTTTGACAAACGTTACTGACAATTTGTTCAATCCAAGTGGGTAAATTTTGGTGGGTTTCCGGGTGCAGCGATCTCACCGTCCCCGCCAGGCGCACTTGGTCGGCGATGATGTTGGGAGCCTTTCCCCCTGTGATTTGGCCAATGGTTAAGACGATCGGACGGAGGGGGTTTTGGGTGCGACTAATGGCCTGTTGCAGGCTACTAATCACCTGGGAGGCAATCCAGATCGCATCGATCGCCTCATGGGGGCGAGCACCATGGCCCGATTCTCCATAAATATAAATCTCCAGATCATCGGCCGCAGCGGTCAACGCGCCATAACGAATGCCAATTTTGCCAGCCAGGATAGAGGGAAATACATGGACTCCCAAAATATGATTAACATCCTTCATTACCCCCTCCTGCACTAACCAATTGGCTCCCTGGGCAATTTCTTCGGCGGGCTGAAATAAAAATTTTACTTTTCCCGGTAATGTCTCTTTCAATTGGGATAGTACCATGGCCGTTCCTAAACCGAGGGTGGTATGGAGATCATGGCCACAGGCGTGCATCACCCCCGTTTTTTTGGAAGCATAGAGTAAACGGGTTAATTCGTTGATGGGGAGGGCATCCATATCGGTACGGATGGCGAGGACGCGATCGTCTTCCCCCGTTCCCTCCAGGTTAGCCATGACCCCGGTTTTACCAATATTTTCCTCAGCATGGAGGCCACAGAGGATAAAACCCCCGCTACATAGGCCGAGGTTTGATATTCTTGACCGCTAAGCTCAGGATGTTGATGGAGGTGGCGACGGATTTCAATCAGGCGTGGGGCAATGGTGGCGGTTAGTTCTTTGATTTCATCAAGCATAGCGATCGCTGAGGAGAAAAAATTAGTGTTAGGAACCGGAAGATCTTCTAATTAGCATAACGATTGAATGGTAGGGGGAGATTAACTTTCCTTCGTTAGATTTGCACTCAATACGATACGTTACATCTTCCGTCTATTCCGCCGTTTCCCATAGATTGTTAGCCCAATAAGGTAATCATTACTGTCTTGAGAGTTTCACTTTTTAGGACTTACGCACAAGTCTCTCCAAATTGGGGGGATTTAGGGGGCTTATGCTTAATTTCTAAAGGATTTAAGGTTTTGTCCTGTAGTTAACTCCAGTTTAGAGCTAGCTAATGGCAGCAAAAAAATTAAGTCTGTAAATTAGTCTGTAAATTAATCTGTAAATTAGGAATAAGAATTTAATAACATCTAAAACTTAAATATTGATGGGTTACGCTCCCTTGAAAGATACCCTACAAATTTCTAAGTTATTTAATTCACGATCCTTAGAACAAATTAAAGGCAGGACTTTCGCAAAAATTTCGATTCTGTCCTGGGAACCATGATGTTTGGGACTGTTTGGGGACAATCGTTCAAGCAAGTCCGCCAAATTTGGAGGATTTAGAGGGCTTGGGCGTAAGTCCTAAAAGGGCTAGGTTTGAACCTGCTTTGTTATTTTGCGGTTAAGCCTTCTTAGGGTGCTCCTAACTTGCGGTTGCGATCGCTACAGATAGGGCAGGACACAACCAATGCACTAACAAGCAATGCAGTAGAATGTATTGAAGTTTCAATCCATCTGAACAGCTGTAATGAATGAGGGAGTGCCCAAGTTCTTTGATGGCAAAATTCACAGACTAGCTCAGAGACTAGCTTTGTCGTTTATAGCCAAGATGGTTTTTTGCAATGGCCGTGGTTTATTTAAACCAACTATTTCAAAATATAGTTCATTGGATTTAGTATGGGATTTCTGCTCCTTGCCATAGGCTAATTTTATCTCTATTTATTCCCCGTAATTATTCCAAAAGATTATAATTACTATTTCAAAACCATTACATTGCAGACATGGGATTTGATGGTTGATGAAGCTCCATGGAAAACACAAACTTTTTCTTTTTATGACCCAAGCTCCATGGCGATCGCTTTTAGCTGGTGCGCTCCATAAAAATCGTTCTTTACCCTCTAGCCGTTATGTTCACCTAGCGACGATCAGGCCGGAGGGCACCCCTGCCAATCGGACGATCGTATTTCGGGGATTTGCCTCCGAATCAGATTATTTACAATTTGTCACCGATCGCCGTAGTGAAAAAATTCATGACCTTAAGCATCAAGCGATCGGGGAGTTGTGTTGGTATTTTCCCAAAAGTAGAGAGCAATTTCGGATTCAGGGCCATCTTGTCTTAGTTGATTCATCCTGCCATGATCCCGATCTATTAAAACTGAGAGCGAGCCTTTGGCATAACCTCTCTGACCAAGGCCGCATTCAATTTGCCTGGCCAGAACCAAAAGGATTAAGGGATTTAACTGTTAACGATCAATTTTTCCCCCCTTCACCCGATCGCGATCAAGTAAACGAGCATTTTTGTGGCCTAATCCTAGAACCCCAACAAGTGGATCATTTACAACTCAAAGGTAATCCCCAGGATCGATGCTTATACCAGCTCCATGATGGGAATTGGACTAAACAACAAGTTAACCCCTAGCAGGGCATCAAAATCCAGCGCAAACCAGCATAATAGCGATCGGTTAAACCCACCTATTGAAGCTTGGGCAATTGGGGGTAAGATGATCCATGAAAAATTTATTTCATCATCATTTATCAAATCGGAGATTAATCATGAGTAAAGAGTGGTGGACATGGTATATCAAAGCCCAGATCGGAGTGTTAATGTTTCCCGCTGGTTTATGCCTATTTGGGGAAGCCGTATCCCGACGCATTGAAGGAGAACCTTGGTTTTGGATTGGCACTGCTAGCTTAACAGTGATTAAT
>JAAUPO010000120.1 GCA_012033095.1 Synechococcaceae cyanobacterium RL_1_2
TCAATGTGGAGGATTGCTATTATACCAAGCATTATTGGTTAAGATTGTGAGGGAATTGGCGATAATGCCTGATTTTAGAGAGATTCCTGGTCAAGGATGATTACGACCATCGGCCTCGCAGCGAATCGATGGACAACCGCGATCGATGGCTAAGCCTGGCGTTGGCTTTTCTTCAACCAGGGATAGCTCACTACCGCCAGCAGTATGATCGCCATCCCACCATAAAAACCGGGGGTCATGCGTTCTTGATCTTGAAACCATAACACCGCTAACAGGATGCCGTAGATAGGTTCTAGGTTAACGGTTAAATTTAATTCAAAGGCGGAGATGGTTTTTAACAAATTGATGGATTCCCAAAAGGCATAGACGGTGCAGACCAACGCTAAAATCAATAAATACCCCCAGTCCGTGAGGGTAGGGATAAAGTTAAAGGCCTGGGGAAAAGCTGGGGCAAAAGTGGGCTGTAAACCTAGATAAATTAGGCCGCTGGTGATGGTGGCACCAATCATTTCCATCAGGGTAATGTGGAGAGGATGGTAGATCTGGGTAAATTGGCTGTTGAGCACCATGAATGTTGCGGCTAAGCTGGCGGAGGTTAAGCCGATCGCTAGGCCTAATCCGTAGTTAAAATTCAAACTGAAAAATTAAATATAAACCAACGATCGCTAATAAACCCAAGCTCAAATCTAACCATTGCAGCCGTTGACGTTTAAATAATGGTTCGAGAAAAGCCGTAAACAGGGCGATCGTGGAAATTCCGGCTAGGGCCACACTGATATTCGCTACCCGGGCCGCCCCAAAAAAGGTGATCCAATGCACACTAATAATAACGCCCGTACCTAGGAGCTTGAGGTTAGCGGAGGGAGTTACCGCCAGGGGAATGTTTAAAATTTTTACTAGGGAGCCAAAGGCCACACTAGCTAACAAGGTACGGTAAAACACTAGGGCGATCGGGTCGAGGGAAATCAGAACCCCCAGAATAGAGGTAAAGCTCCATAGTAAAACCAAGAAATGTAGCCGCAGACGATTTTTCAATGGGCCCCCGTTTGTTAAGATAGGTTGCTAATTTTACTTTGTTAAACCTAAACCCAAATCCATGGAAATTGAGCAACTACGCCAACGCCACCCCCGTCTGATCTATGAAGCCTATCGTTATCAAATTGTAGATCAGCAACTCCAGGTTAGTTTTGAGTTGTTGCTAGAGCCAAACATTCGTTTTACCCCCGCCGTTACCCTCCCGATCTCAGGAACCCCAACCCCGGAGGAATTAGAAATCTTTGCTTTCCATTTAGGGTTAGTGGAACTAATTAGTTACTGGAAATGTGCTTGTTCCCCAGAAATCCTCATTAAAGCTGGCCCATTAAGCCCGGCCCAAATTGAGTGGTTTCGGGACTTATTTATCCATGGCCTAGGGGAATTTTACTTTATCAACCAGATTGATTTTCGGGGGGATGACTTTTTACGTATTACCGTGGATAGCGATCGGAGCTTTGCCCCCCTACCTGATCGGCCCCAAGTAGCAGGCACATTAATTTTGGTCGCTGGGGGAAAAGATTCTTCCGTTACCCTAGAAGTACTCAAGGATTTACCGGGCCCCAAACAAACCTTTGCCCTTAACCCCACCCGCTCTACCTTAGATAGTGTCACGATCGCTGGTTATGAACCGGGTTTAGTTGCCCACCGCACCATCGATCGGCAATTAATTGAGCTTAACCACCAAGGATACCTCAACGGCCATACCCCTTTTTCTGCCTATCTCGCCTTTCTAAGTAGTTGGGTGGCCTATCTCCACGGTTTTAAGTATGTAGTCGCCTCCAATGAAAATAGTGCCAATGAACAAAATGTAATTTTTAAAGATCTGGAAATCAATCATCAGTATTCAAAAACGTTTCGATTTGAACAACGATTTCGGGCCTATGCTCAACAATACCTCAGTCCCCAAATAAGTTATTTCAGTGTGTTGCGGCCTTTGCTCGATTTACAAATTGCAGGTATTTTTTCCCTCTATAAACATCACCATCACTCTTTTCGTAGTTGCAATGTGAACCAACGTCAAGATTCTTGGTGTTGCCAATGTCCTAAATGTGCCTTTGTCTATCTCTCCTTGTTTAACTTCCTTCCCTATGAGGAAATGCTAGCTATTTTTGGGGAAGATTTATACCTAAAACCGGAAATTCAAGATCATTTTTTGGGTCTAGCAGAATTAGGGGGTCAAAAACCCTTTGAATGTGTAGGTACCGTCGAAGAGTCCCGCTTTGCTCTGGCCCTCAGCGGCGATCGCTATTTGACCCTAAATCAACCTTTACCGGATTTAATCCATAAGGTACGCGCCAACACCGACCCCATTGCCACGAGCTTAGTGCACCAATGGCAGGAGGGCCACAATTTACCCCCAGACCATGAACAGCTATTAAAACAAGCCCTCGATCGCGTTCAGGTTTATTAGACCGGTTGTTAAAGAACAAAATCCCTGAAAAATGGAAGATAGATTGTAAATTTACGTCAAGCAGCACTAGATGAAAAGAGGTTCTTCCTAGCTATCCGTTTAAGTAGAGCATTACCAAAGTATTACCAGAGCATTAGCCGCTATATGAAATCAAAGTTAGGACTTACCCACAAGCCCCCTAAATCCCTCAAATTGGGGGGACTTGCTTGAGCGATTAGCCCCAAATATCCTAGTTCCTAGGACAGAATTGAAATTTTTGATTTTTGCGTAAGTCCTGAAAATTTCAAATGGGTTCTATAGAAGAACTGAAGCATCGCTTTAGAAAATTTAGGAAAAAAGCAAGAAGCAATCACATTAACCGATTTCCATGCCCTAACTTATTCAATAGCAAGTTCTTTCATAAAGTTGTTTAAATCTGTTTATAGAACCCATTCTATAAAATTAGGACTTACGCCCAAGCCCCCTAAATCCTCCAAATTTGGGGGACTTTTAATAATTTTTCAGTAATTTCTCCCCCAGCATTGGGGGTAGGGGGGCTTTACACCAAATCCGCCCAGTAGCAGAAGGAAATTATTGAAGCCATTAGAGGCTGTTAATCAAGTCAATTGAATTGGCATTTTGCCCCCTAAATTTCCCAAATTTGCGAAACTTCTAATGATTTTTCAAGAATTTCTCCCCCAGCATTGGGGCCAGGGGGCTTGATACATCAGCTCTTAGGAAACAAAGGCCGTCGCGGATCCCCAGGAATTTTTCCTCCTAGGATCAACGGCATCATATACAATGAACCATGTTTAGACATGTTTAGATTCTCTATCGTGCCGAAGATCAGGTTTTAACAGGTTTTAAGATGACATCCATTCGCCAAATTCACGAGCAATTAATTAATAAGAAGTTTCTGCGGTTGAATTAGTCAATGCCACGTTTGAGCGCATCGAGGAAGTAGAAGATCGGGTTAAAAGTTTTTTGCATTTGACCAAAGCAGAAGCGATCGCAGCGGCCCAAGCGACGGATCAAAAAATTGCCCAAGGCGAACAGATTGGCCTCCTAGAAGGAATCCCTGTGGGGGTTAAGGATAACCTCTGTACCCAAGGTATTCCCACCACCTGTGCCTCCCAGATGCTCAAAAATTTTGTTCCCCCCTACGAATCCACAGTAACCGCCAAACTGAAGGCCCAAGGTGCGATTATCGTCGGTAAAACTAACCTAGATGAATTTGCCATGGGTGGATCTACGGAAAATTCCGGTTACTATCCCACCCATAATCCCTGGGCCTTAGACCGAGTACCTGGGGGATCTTCCGGTGGTTCCGCTGCGGCAGTGGCCGCTCAAGAATGTCAGATTGCTGTTGGTTCCGATACCGGCGGGTCAATCCGTCAACCAGCCTCTTTTTGTGGCATTGTAGGGATGAAACCGACCTATGGATTAGTTTCCCGCTATGGTTTGGTGGCCTTTGCCTCTTCCCTAGATCAAGTAGGCCCCTTCGGTCGCTGCGTTGAAGATACATCAATTTTATTGGAAGCGATCGCCGGCCATGATCCCAAAGATTCCACCAGTTTAAATATCCCTATTCCCAAGTATAGCCAAGGCCTACAACCTAACCTTAAATCCCGGTCTAAACTGCGGGTCGGCATTATCCAAGAAACCTTTGGCGAAGGGGTCAACCCAGAAGTAAAAGAAGCAGTAGAAAAAGCAGTGGAAGTACTCCAGGAACTCGGTGCAGAGGTCAAAGTGATATCCTGTCCTCGGTTCCAATATGGCTTAGCCGCCTACTACGTGATCGCCCCATCGGAAGCCTCCGCCAACCTTGCTCGCTACGATGCGGTGAAATATGGCTTAAGGGTGGAAGATAGTAATAGTTTAATGGATATGTACACTAAAACCAGGGCCCAAGGGTTTGGGCCAGAAGTGAAGCGGCGCATCATGCTCGGTACCTATGCCCTCTCTGCTGGTTACTACGATGCCTATTACCTCAAAGCCCAAAAAGTACGTACTCTCATCAAACAAGATTTTGAAAATGCGTTTGCTGTAGTTGATATCCTCATTACCCCCACTTCCCCCGTCACAGCGTTTAAATCAGGGGAAAAAACCGAAGACCCCCTAGGGATGTATCTTCTTGATTTAATGACCATTCCTGTGAATTTAGCTGGTTTACCGGCCATCAGTGTACCCTGTGGTTTTGATCAAGGGGGCTTACCGATCGGGATGCAAATGATTGGCAATGTCTTAGAAGAGGAAAAACTACTCGAAATTGCCTATGCTTACGAACAGTCAACTTCTTGGCACCAAAAGTCCCCTAACCTATAGCCTCGATCGCTTAATTCTCCGTTGATTAGGGATGGGAGAAAATTCCCCTAATTATAAAGTCAATTGAATTTGTATTTTGCCCCCTAAATCCCCCAAATTTGGCTGACGTTGAATGATTTTTCAGAAATTTCTCCCCCAGCATTGGGGTTAGGGGGGCTTTACACGATCGCTCTTATCTTCTTTGGGTATTCTTCGTAAAGGAGAAAAGATAGGGGCAACCATGAAAGCTTGATTTATCGGGATCATTTTACGATTTAGGATAACTAGGGGAATTGCCCTAAATTGCCGGATAGGTTTTAAAATTAACTTCTAAAGCCATTAGTCGCTAATTTATAGGAATCATGGATGCATCGAAACTCAATCAATATCAACAGTTTTGTTATGAGTTAGATGACATAATCTACCATGATCAAGAAATGGATAATATCCTGGTGTGGGTATTAAACCGTTTGCCAACCTTGCTTTCCCTTGATCGCATTTTAAGTTTTAGCCTTAAATACCAAAGCTCTATTCTTTCGGCCTCCGGTCAAAAGTTTAAAAGCGCGATCGCCCAACTCAATTACCCCCAAGAACAAATATTTTCCTGTGCCCTAGAGGAATCTGCCCTGTGCACTGAAGCCCTTGCGCGATCGCCGGCTAGTACCATAATTCGTCCCCAGGATATATCAGAGGACTTACAAGAACACCCTCTGTTTGGCTGGTCAAGCTTTGGGAGTTCTTTGATCTATCCCCTCACCCGCATGAACCATGGTCAATGTATTATGCTGGGTTTTTTTATCTTGCAAAGCTCTGTTCCTTTCGATGGGTGGCCAGAAGAACAATTAAAGTTACTGCGATCGCTTAATTCCCGCCTTAGTAGCGGCATTTTTCACCATCAAGCCCTAGGGCAAATTCAATCCCTAGTGAATGAACAAACCAAGCAACTCGAATGGAGTTTAGGGGTGCAGAAAAAGCTCTCAGAAAAAATGCGCCACCAAATTGAAGAGCTACAACGGGTGAATGAATTAAAAGATGAATTTATGAGCACCATCAGCCATGAGTTGAATACCCCCTCACCACCATGAAAATGGCCATCCAGATGCTCAAGCGCATTGTTACTCAAAATGTTGATCCCCGTTATGATCGCTATTTAGGGATCTTAGAACAGGAATGGAATCGTGAATTTACCCTGATTAAAAACCTATTAAAGCTCCAAAAATTGGAAGGCACCAATCCCAACCTGCGGCCCCAACCAATTAATTTGATCAGTATGATCGAGGCCCTATCCCAAAAATTTACCGAAAAATGGGAGCAGGAAAAAAATTTAAGCGTGCAGATGGACTACGATTCAAGCCTGGTGGCTTCTAATGGGTTTATCTTAGCCACCGACGGAGGTAGCTTAAATAGCATCTTAGAAGAATTATTATTGAATGCGGGTAAATTTTCTGAAGTAGGACAACAGGTAACTATTAAACTCGATCGCCCAACTCGAATGGGCAAAAAACATATCAATCTGAGCATCATGAATTATGGTTTTGGGATTACTCCAGAAGAAGAGGATTTAATTTTTGAAAAATTTCACCGTGGCCAGGGAGTCACCGATCGGGCCATTCCTGGTACGGGTTTGGGTTTAGCCCTAGTCAAAATTTTAGTAGAACATCTTCACGGTTCGATTGGGGTGGTGAGTGAAATTCATCCTGACTATCCTCCCCTAGCTAAAATTACGTTTAATCTGTGCTTACCTGATCTAGCTTGATGCGGGTGGCATCATCATCCATCATCATCTTCCTCGATTTAATTTTGGTAATCCCATACAGTAGTGGGTCGTCCGATAGAACCCATTTGAGATCTTGATCTTGAACCATAAGGCTTTCAGGTGTATCGCTTTTAACGGTCAATGTACCGTAAGACTTGAGCCGAACAAACCTTAATCAAAATGAACCTGATTAACATGAAATCAATACAGTTCAAGCATTACAAATCTACCGATAGATACCAAATGGGTTCCATACAAGTAAGGATCATGACGGTTGAACTGATTTACAATCCATTATCCCAGTACTAAATATCCTCACAGTTTTAGCACTAGGCGTATGTCCTAAGTATCGTGAATTAAATAACTTAGAAATTTGTAGGGTATCCTTCAAGGGAGCGTAACCCATCGATATTTAAGTTTTAGATGTTATTAAATTCTTATTCCTAAGTTATCAAGTTTTCAGGAATTAGCCGAAAAGGTTAAAATCTCCATGGCTTAGGGTTTAGGTTTCATTATT
>JAAUPO010000121.1 GCA_012033095.1 Synechococcaceae cyanobacterium RL_1_2
CTAAATAATCAGGACTTAGAATGTGTTTGAAAGCCCCCTTGCCCCCCAGTCTGGGGGAAATCACCTAAATTTTAAGCAATAAAGTTCGCCAAATTGGGGGATTTAGGGGACGACTCCACAATATTTGATACTTTTCAAACACGTTCTTACACCACAATTTCGATTCTGTCCTAGGAACCATGATGTTTGGGGACGATCGTTCAAGCAAGTCCCAAAAATTTGGGGAATTTAGGGAGCTTGGGCGTAAGTCCTATAAATAATTTGATTTATAAAAAAATCCCTAATGTTAACTAAATAAAATAAAAAACAATTAGTATTTTTACTTAGTTAATATTAGGAATAATAGAGACTTAAACCCTTGCGGTGTTTAAACTTCGGTGAATTTGATCCCATGGTTAGGAATCAAAATACAGATGCTTACTTATCTTCACCGTTGAGGGAGTTAACCCAGGATTTCAGTTGTTCTCCTGCTACTTCTCGACCACCTAAACCAAACGCGATCGCGATCGCGACGGCAATACCACCGACGAGTAAACCAAAAGCAAGATTTACAATATTGGTGGCAATGCCAATGCGCTCTAATGCCATGGCAGACACTAGGGTAATGATGGAAATCCGAGCAGTATGGCCTAACAGTTTCGATTGCCGAGTACCGGAACTGGTGATTAAACCAAAAGCGAAGTTAGCTAGGTATAAACCGATCGCAAAGACCACTAAACCTAGGAAAATTTGGCCAGAAATTGCCATGATCACTTTAATTACAGCTTGTAACGCCTGGATTTTCAAAATATCCACAGCGGTTAAAGTGGCAATCAACATAATAGCCACAAGGGCCACAATGCCACCAATCTGGGAGGGAGTTTTAGTGTTGGTAGCACCAGGGGTTTCGTCTGCCGAAGGGGTAGGGGGTTTGCTGATGCCTAGGATGACAAAAATATTATCAAAACCAAAGCCCTGGAGTAGATTAGTTACTAATTCAGCAACGTATTGCCCCGCAACGTAAGCAATTACCATCACCGCACCGGCAGTGAAGATATTAGGCATAATATTCAAAACCTGATTCAGCATGTTAATGGCAGGTTCAGAAATCGCACTAATTTCTAGCTTATCTAGGGCTGTAATGGCAGTGGGAATTAAGACCAGTACAAACACCAAAGAACCCAATAGTTGGGACAGGGATTGGCGATCGCCCGCCCCCATGCCAAACTTTTGGCCAATTTGATCTATTTGAGTCGCTGCCAACAGATTGGTAACTACTTTTTGTACGATTTGGGCAATCAACCAACCGACAAAACCGATTAACGTCGCGCCAAAAATATTGGGAATGATGCCAATGACATCATTAACTAAGCTCTGTACCGGAACTAAAGTTCCCTCTAGTTCTAAGGTGCTGAGGATAGACGGTAAAAACAGTAAAAAGATTAACCAGTAAATACCATCGGCGATCGTGTTGCTAAGGTTAGTAGCACCATTGGCCGTTTGACCATTATCGGATTGGAGGGTAGTCGCCGCCGGATCAACCGGAGATTCATCTTCTCCTAACTGATGCTTAAGTTTACGATCTAAACCAAAGCGATCGAGGATTCGGGTAATCAATAGCTTGGATACCGTCGCTAATAACCACGCTAAACCCAGTAATAAACCAGCACCAAGAATTTTGGGCAAGAAGCTTGTTACTTGGGAGAGCAAGTCATTGAGGGGAGCAGAGACCGCATCTAATTGAAGATTTTGGAGCGCGGCCACCACTGCAAACAGTAGAATGAACCAGTAAACGGCCGCACCAATCCAACCTTCCACATCAAAGGCATTGGAATCGCTAGAACCACCGGTTAACCAACTGGCAATTTTGTTATCGATATCTGTTTTTTTCAGAATACCTTTAACGGTAGATTTGGCGATGCTGGCAATGATCCACCCCAGGATCAGAGCGAGAATTGCCCAGACAAAACCCAAAGCGGAGGGGCCAAGGGTAGCTCCCAAGGTGTTGCTTAAGGTCTCGATGAAAGAACTAGCTCCACTTTGTAGTAAGTATGGATTATGTAACATCATAAAAGTTTTAAGTTATTTCTATCCTAAATAGAATTCACTGCAATTATAGGGAAGCTTTTCTGTTCAATGACAAAACTTGGACTTATCTTTAGAATAGTTATTTCAAAAAGATAGGTTGTTAAAAAAAACTTATTAGTCAAAATTATTTATTTCATGAAAATTTCATAGAATAAACTTTTTAGATATTTGCTTAAAAATTACTAATCAATGGCTATAGCCCCTAACTTTGACTATTTTTTAGATCAAATAATCCTTGTCAATTATCTAAACGTCATCATTTGATGAGGTGCTTAAGCTTTGTTTAAGGATTCAATATTTTTAAAATTAAATATGTTTAATCAGCAAAATTACCCCCCTACTCAAACGTTTAAACACGGGATCAAAATCGATGCAAATTGTGGTGAGGTGGAAAAATGTTTGATCGATCGCGATCTGATGCACCAATGGTTAAACCCCCTATTGAAGTGTGAACCCATGGGGGAGTGGGGGATGGAGCTAGGGGCGAAAAGCAGATTTTTGATTGAGTTGAAGCTATGGCAGCCGAGTTTAACCAGTACGGTGATAGAACGAAACCCTAATTTAGTGGTGTGGGCATTTGAGGGCTTTTTTGTAGGCTGCGATCGCTGGGAATGGCTCGAACAGGATCAACAAACCCTCCTAACCAATACCTTTACGTTTACGATCCCTAACCCGTTAGTTAAGTTTGGTTTTAATTTATTTGCCGCTTCCCTCACTCGGCGGGATATGCAACAGCAATTGATGAGGTTTAAACAAGTAGCCGAAAACCTTTGAGCGTAAGTACTGTTATTAAATTTTATTCCTTGCGGCTTGAGTACTATCGTTATTTATGATCGGGATGTATGTAATCTTCAAAATAAAACTTGGGTTCTATTTGGTAATGAATTACGGCGGATAGGGTGCCGCCGATCGCACCGATCGCGAGGAGGGGCAAGGCGAACTTAAGTCTTAACTCATTACTGAACCCCGCCGTCACCATTACCGCCGCGATCGTGACCACCATTAATATTAATTTAACTCGATGAAACCGTTGGAGAGCTTGACGACAACTAGCACAATGGGCGGTATGTTGACTATAACGATCCATCATCTTGCGTCGATCCCCATGGAGGGTAACGGGAGCAGGGGTAATGCCATAATCTGGCCAGGGCAAGGCACCGTTACTGTATTTATCTAACCACCGACGAAATTCTATGACAAAGCGATCGGCTTGGGTGGGCATTTTATAGGCTGTTTGCCAAGGTTCTTGCTTTTGGGACAAGAAATATTCTTGATTTTGTAGGATCACCATATCACTATCAATGACCCGATTACGGAGCTTCAAATGTTCTAACCACCGAGGAATTAAACGACCGGATCTATGGGCAAAGTTACGCAGAAAAAAAGCCACTAACCGCGATCGCCCTGGGGTGGTGGGTACACAGTAGGTAACTAGACCTACTTGTTTGGTGGGGCCAAAGGGAATTTCATATTCAATGAAACATGGCGGTGCAAAGGTGATTTTAGATTTAAAACCCGCTGTGATTTGACCTACCATTTGGTCTTAGAGGAAGTCTCTATTTGAATAGGGGCC
Organism: Synechococcaceae cyanobacterium RL_1_2; assembly: GCA_012033095.1. Lineage (GTDB taxonomy): Bacteria > Cyanobacteriota > Cyanobacteriia > Cyanobacteriales > JAAUPO01 > JAAUPO01. The sequence continues at coordinate 3,641 of JAAUPO010000121.1, forward strand.
GCTCCTGCCCGTTCCCGTTTACCTTGAAGACCATGGTGGGCAAAGGGGACATGGCTTGGATCCACTAAGTTTTCAACTAAGGTCTGCCAATCATAATCCACATCCCGCATATAGGATGTCCAGCTAAACCCTGTGCCTAGGCCCATACATTCCGACAACGGTAAGGGGGTTTCAGCAGCTAAGGCGGAGGATGAGGGATCAGGCCATACCCACAATGTATCGGCGGCTTGTTGACAGGGTAGGGCGATCGCACAAAGATAATCGCTTTTCTGAGCTATTAAATCCGGTTTATCGGCTTGGGGAACTTTTGCACATCGACCGTCCTTCTCAAACTCCCAGCCATGGTAACTGCACATTAAGCGATCGCTGGTTTCATCAATGCGTCCTTCACTGAGGGGAGCTAGACGGTGGGGACATTGATCAAGAAAAATGCGGTATTGCTCACTATGGCGAGGTTTCCAGATGACAATTCTTTGTCCCAAAATTGTCGCAGCGGTGGGCCGTGTGGATTCTAGATCCTCTAGGGTAATAATTGGATACCATTGCTGGGCAAAATTAAATTTTTCCATAGGGAATGTAAAATTACGCTAACTACAGGACAAAAACCTTAAACCCTTGCGACACAATCACTCTAGCGAAATCGGTTGTAATCCTTACCAGGTAGTCCTATACAGGTAAGGATCAGGAAGCTTAAATCGATTGATAATCAATTATCCTAGGTCTAAATATCCTTACTGCTTTAGCACTAACCCTTACCAGGTAAAGGTCTCAGGCATATTTAAAGTTTTTTGGCGCAACTTTTGTCCTAGTAGTTAGAAAATTACGATAGCTTCAGCCGACCTCTAGAACCGTAAACCCAATATATTCAAGGATGGGGCGAAGGGAAAATATTTTGAATAAATTGCCAATTTATTGCCAACTATAGTCTTTTGAAATAATTATGGGAAATAAATAGAGTTCAAATTAGCCGATAGCAAAGAGAAAAAATCCCATACATAAATACCAAAAGACATATATCTATAATTAACTATTTTCTATTTTCCATTGCTGAATTCGATGGCCAATCAAAACATTAACCCCAGACCTGATGTCTAATGACTGCTTAATCATCAACGATCATGGATCATGGGGTACTGAAATACTAACCCGCGATCGGTTTAGCGTCTTTGGGGGGGAGTTTAATGTCGGTGGCTAAGCCCAGAATTTGTAAGGTGCGAATCATGATCCAGGTAAGATCGATTTCCCACCACTCCAAACCATGGCGAGCAGAAAATTGAAAGGCATGGTGGTTATTGTGCCAACCTTCACCGTAACTGACGACAGCGACCCACCAACAATTACGGGATTGATCATCGGAGGGGTAGGTTTGGTAACCAAACTTATGGGTAGCACTATTCACAAACCAGGTACAGTTGAGTACTGCAACGGTGCGGACGAAAATGCCCCATACCACAAAGGACCAGTCACCGATGAGGAATAACACCGCAGCTAGAGCTACTTGCAGGTGAATAAAATATTTTTCGCAGAATTGATAAAAGCGATCGTCTCGAATGTCTTGGGTAAAACGGGGAATATCTGCATTAGCAGGAATTTCTTGTAAAAACCAACCCACATGGCTCCACCAAAAACCTTTATTGGAATCATGGGGATCAAGGGGCGTATCGGAGTATTTATGGTGTTGACGGTGCAAACCAATCCAACTGATGGGGCCAGCTTCACCGCTTAAGGTGCCACAAAAAATCAACACATACTCTAACCATTTAGGCACTTGAAAACTACGATGACTCACCAGACGATGCCAACCTAGGGTAATCCCTACTCCCCCCGTTAGCCAATGTAATAACACAGCAACTCCTACGGCTGTCCAGCTAAAGTTTTGGGGTAAAAAGGCTAGGCACGCCAATAAATGTAAACCGGAGACGCAGATAATGGCATACCAGCTTTTCTGTGTCTTGTTTGTCGAAGCGATCGTCATGTAGTGACCTAAATATCATAGTTTGTAAGACTGTTGAATCTTACCAAAAGATGAACAATCTCCCTACCAAACCCATGGAAAGGAAATGGTAAGAATTTTTACAATGGTCACAATCATTGATGGCATTGGATACGAACATAATAAGACAGCGCAATGGTTTTAGCCCCCCAATGGGTTGTGGGAGGAGACAAAATGGATTGGGTTTAGGGAAAGATGGGGATAGTAACGAAACGAAACAAAATTTGAATAGGGCCAATGGTTTTGATGGGGTGAATCTATAGCAGTCCTAACTAGGTCATGCCATGAGGATCCTTACTGGACTTGGCTTTTCAATCTAATCAATTGCCACAAGCAATTTAGGATTGCGATATAGCTTCTATCGGACTACCCACAAATTTTAAGCTTAGGTAAGCTCAGGTAAGTTTAGGATCGTGAATTAAATAACTTAGCGATTTGTGGGGTCTCCTGCGAGTGAAGGTAACCTAATGGGGATTTAAGTTTTAGATGTTATTAATTTCTTATTCCTTAGGGATGAATTCAGTAATCCGCAATCATGCTAGGACAAGCTAAAAATGGCTAGAAATTAAAACTTTTCATCAAACTAGCCATTTCTAAGGCATTCATGGCGTAGTCCCAACCATGGTTACTCTTAATGCCTGCCCGTTCTAGGGCTTGTTGCATGGTGTCCGTAGTCAAAATCCCGAAAATGATCGGCACTCCTGTTTGAAAGGAGGCCGCAGCAATACCCTTAGCTGCCTCAGCCGAAACTAAATCAAAATGGGGGGTCTGGCCTTTGATGATGGCCCCTAGACAAATAACCGCATCATAACGATCGCTTTGGGCTAATTTTTTGGCGATGAGGGGGACTTCAAAACTCCCTGGCACCCATACGTAATCTACTTGGCTTTGATCCCCTTCGATGATTACCCCATGGCGTTGTAAGCAATCCTGACAACCCGCTAGCAATTTACCCGTGATCAGGTCATTGAAACGACTAATAATAATTGCAATTTTTAACGTGGAAGTGTGGGTGGAGAAGTCTCCAGAAAAAGTTGCCATGGTTTAATAATTCGAATAAAGCTTAAAAAAGGGACTCTAAAATCCCTTGGAATGTAACGCCAGTAAAGCTTAATGATGATTAATTTTATGGGAAAAACTAATTAAATTTAACTTTTTGGGTTGTTGTTTTTAGCGTAAATCGCGATCGCGCTATGGATAATCGGTTTCAGTTTAAGTTCATCGTCTTAGAACGTGTTTGAAAAGCTATCAACTGTTGTGGAGTCGCCCCCTACATCCCCCAAGTTGGGGAACTTAATTGCTTAAAATTTAGGTAA
>JAAUPO010000122.1 GCA_012033095.1 Synechococcaceae cyanobacterium RL_1_2
TACTAGGAAAAAAGTTGCGTCAAAAAACTTTTAAAATATAGTTAATTGAATTTAGTGTGGGGATTTTAGCTCTTTGCCATAAAATAATTTCAGCTCTATTTATTTCCCATAATTATTCAAAAAGACTATATGTCTGAGAGCTTTACTCGGTAAGAATTACAACCGATTTCGCTAGAGTGCTTGTGTCGCAAGGGTTTAAGGTTTTTGTCCTGTGGTTAATGATTTTGCCCCCTAAATCCCCCATATTTGGGGAGCTTTTCATGATTTTTCAGAAATTTCTCCCTCGGAATTGGGGTCAGGGGGGCTTTATACATCAGCTCTAAAGTAATAATTTAGTATTACTGGGGTTAACGGGGAAGGTGCCAGCCCATCAAGGATGGCATGTTAATTGATGGCTAAGGGGAATGGGAAATGAGGCATTGAAAGGTGGTTAATTGTTGTTGTAACCGCGATCGCGATTTCTGGAGGTAAACTGTTGGGTATTATCGGTGGGGCGGCGGCGGCGGTGACTCGTATCGCCTGTTGGGGGTTCATGATGGCCATGAGTTCTATGGTCTGATTGGCATCAAAGATCGAACTATATGGGGCAATGGCCTTGGTGCTCGTTCGTAACTGACTACTTTGGAGCTGATCCGCAGTCACTTGGCCGACAGAGAAAGATAAAATTTGCTCACTGATGACATCCTTAGCCACCTCGTTACCTTGCTCATCCACCAGATTTAAGCTCCATTCTGGTTTAAATTCAAAGATACAGACATGACCCCCATCTTTACCTGGAAAAATGCTGAGGTGATAAGCCGGATCTGCCCCGTTTGATTCATCTAGCCATATCCCTAAAAAGGGCGCGATCGCGGAATTAATTTTGTTCCAATCATCACGGTAATTAATGAGTTCTGGGGTCAATGGAGCGGGCATTGGCAATTTATTTAAACCAGCTAAACTAAACCAGGATTCTTGGCCAACCCTTAATCCTTCCTGGAGAGTTTGTTCCTCTTCTAGGGTAAGGGGCGGCAATAGTGGTTCTAGGTTAGTGATTGCCGCGATCGGGTCAGAGGTCTCTGGTGTAATTGCGATCGGATCATCCCAGGTAGAAAAATCAGGTTCCTGTCCTTCCAAAACCGGCATTTCAGCCTCGGTTGGCTGAGTCGGCTGAGGTTCTCCTTGGGAGCCACCGATGATCATCCATAGGGGTAGTAACAATGATAAAAAGGTCAACATAGGCTGAGAACCACAGGGCAAATGATCAGGGTAAGGATTAAGTTAATCAGTCTAACGCGATTAATCCGTTGGCCAGCCTTTACGGAGGATAACACCAACAGCTTTAAGGATTGATTGCTAGAGACTGTAAATATAGTCTTTTTGAATAATTACGGGAAATAAATAGAACTGAAAGCATTCCATCGCAGCAAATAAGCATCCCATACTATATTCAATTGACTATAAGTTTGAGATCTTTACTCGGTAAGAATTCCCATCTATTTCACTAGAATGCCTGTAGGACAAGGGTTTAGGGTTTTTTGTTCTGTAGTTAGACCACTACCAGAAATTTCCCCCATCAAGCCGTCGCGATCGAGTTAGGCCCAGACTAGGGTTTGATCCCCAGGGGTTATTTCGCCAATGTCATAGGCGGAGATACTCTGCTCTTGGAAATAGTTAATGGTTGCCTTGCCTTGGTTGGGGGGAACGACTAAACAAAAACCAATCCCTAAATTAAAAGTATTAGCCATGGCTTCGGGGTTAACGTCTCCTTCGGTGGCTAACCATTGGAATACAAGGGATAGGGGCCAGCTATGGCGATCGATCTTGACATTTTGGTCTGGGCCTAGACATCGGGGTAAGTTTTCCGGTAAACCACCACCGGTAATGTGGGCCATGGCGTGGATAGATAGATCGGACTTTAGGGCGGCGAGAATGGGTTTAACGTAGATTGCGGTAGGGGTTAAAAATACTTCCCCTAGGGTTTTTCCTTGGAAGATCTCCAGACGATCGCTCCAGCTATAACCCTTGGTGTCGATGATTTTACGCACTAGGGAAAAACCATTGCTATGGACTCCGCTGCTGGCTAAACCAATGACGCGATCGCCAATTTTAACGCGGGAACCATCGAGGATTTTGCTTTTTTCTACAATGCCCACCGTAAACCCAGCCAAATCATATTCCCCCTGGCTATAAAAACCGGGCATTTCCGCCGTTTCTCCCCCTAATAGGGCACAACCACTTTGTTTACAACCCTCCGCAATGCCAGTGACCACCTGGGCTAGGGCTTCCGGTTCTAACTTCCCCGTGGCTAAATAATCTAAGAAAAATAATGGTTCTGCCCCACCGGTTAAAATATCGTTCACGCACATGGCCACCAAATCAATGCCCACCGTATGGTGAACCCCCACAGCTTGGGCAATTTTGAGTTTAGTCCCGACCCCATCCGTCCCCGATACCAATACCGGCTCTTGGTAACCGGCGGGCAAACTCATCATGCCGCCAAAGCCCCCTAATCCCCCTAGGACTTCTGGGCGAAAAGTACTTTCTACTTCTGATTTGATGGTTTGGACAAAGGAGCGGCCTGCTTCAACATCAACTCCTGCTTGTTTATAATCCATGGTTCGCGGGGGGGGGAGGGGAAAAGGTGTTAATCGGTAAGGGGAAATGATTGATACTGAATCTCAGCTTGGATAACCCTAGGGGATTTTTGTTGATCTTGGGCGTTGATCTTGGGTGTTGATCTTGGGCTTCTAGGCTGATGGGCTATCGATCTGGGCTAATAAACTCGTGGCTAGTTCACATAATTCCTGGTGACATTGGCCATTGCTGGCCATGATGCCTCCCCATTTCCTTACGTCCCCTTGGTTATAGATGAGGGGGGTTTGTTCAAAGGAGGATACGGCACCACCGGCTTCTAGCAGGACAAATTCAGGGGCGGCAAAATCCCAATCCTTGGGGGCGGACTTTCCGGAGAGGGAAATATAAACGTCACATTGCTGTTCTAAAATGGTGGCAATTTTACAGCCGACGCTACCGACATATTTGGTGTCTTTAAAGGGTAAATCCTCAATGAGTTGTTTGAAGCGATCGTCCCGATGACTAGGGCTAGCCACTAAAATCAGCTCGGTGGGGGTATTGCGCTCCGAAGGGGTAATTTTTGTGGTTTCTCCCTGGCGATTTTCTTTAAAAGTGCCGCCACCTTGGGTTGCAAAATAAATTTTGTCCTGTTCAGGAATGGTTACTACCGCCAAAATGGGCCGTTGTTGATGGGTTAAAGCAAGGTGAATGGCATATTCGCCGGTTTTTTCAATAAAATCCCTTGTGCCATCGAGGGGATCAATAATCCAGACGTATTCCCCAGCAATTACTTCATCGTTTTGGTGGGTTTCTTCGCTGAGGTAACCAAAATCTAAGTTTAAGGGGGCTAGTTGGGCTTGTAGCTCATCTAGGATATAACGATTAGCAGCTAAATCGGCTTTGGTGACTGGGCCATCTTTGGCTCCGTCGGTGGCAAGTTTTTCGTTGGTCATATCCCCACGATAATAGGCCTGTAAAATGTCAGCTGCCCCCCAACTGACTTGACGGGCGATCGCGCAGACTTGCTGTAACGTTTCTGAATTCATGGCGTTCCCTAGAACTTGCGTAAACCGTGTAACAGTCTATCACCTCCCCATTAATCCCGATCGCGGTTATGGGCTAAATTTGCTTTTTTTTTAGGAAAAATGGAAGAATTTATGAAGGTGGTCGCGAAGGGTTAAAGTAAAATTTAAACACTGCTGGTGAATCCCTTGCAATTCCCTTGTAATTTATTTAGAACAGATTTTGCGTTTATCTAAAGGCCTAGAAGTTGAAATTTATACAGGTAAACCCAATGGGGAAATTATTGGGTTTGCCGACCGTATTGTTAGGGATCTAGATGGTTTTGTCCGGGAGCCAGATAATCGCAACGTGGAATATACCACCGCTCCCTACACTAGCTATGAACGCCTGCTCTGCGCGATCGTTAAACCCCGCCTGAAATTAAGGGAATACCTCAAAACCATGGGGGACTATACCCTAATTCCTGGGAGTACCCTGTCCACGGGGGATACCAAAACTTTTTATCGTTCTGATCTCCACAATCCTTACCATGGCTACATTGAGCAGACTTACCATACCCAGGTGGTAACCGCCAGTGTCCATATCAATATTGGCATTGATGATCCCGAATTATTAATGAAAGCTTGCCGTTTGATCCGGGTAGAAGCTCCTTTATTTTTGGCTTTAAGTGCATCTTCTCCCTTTTTAGATCATCAAACCACTGGGTTCCATTCCACCCGTTGGGCCACCTTCCCCAAAACTCCCCAGGTAGTGCCCTTGTTTTTGAGCCACCACCATTTTATTGAATGGACGGAGGAACAACTGCAATTGGGCACGATGCAAAACATTCGCCATCTTTGGTGTTCCGTCAGACCCAATGGTGATCACCGTCCCTATAATCTGAATCGTTTGGAGCTACGTATTTGTGATCTGGTGGTTGACCCCATGGCCCTACTGGCGATCGTTGCATTCTTAGAAGCTCGTTTATTGCAACTGTTCCAGGAAGGGGAATTATTAGATCCGGTCAAAGTCAGTACCTTTTCCCCCCAGGAATTAATCGACATTAGCGATCGCAATGAACAATTAGCTAGCACCCATAGCTTAGATGCCCAACTTACCCATTGGCGAGATGGCAGCACCATTACGGCCAGGGACTGGATCGAAGGAATCTATCCAGGGGTATGGCAGGTAGCCCAAGCTGCCGGTTTCGGGCAATTTTTAACTCCCCTGACCTCTATTCTTCAAGAAGGCAATATGGCCGAACAATGGTTACAGTCCCATCACCAGGGTTCTAGTGTGTCGGAAATTTTGCAACGGGAAATCACCATTGCCCACCACCAGGAGCAACAATTAGAGGATCGGCTCTGTCAAACGATCGTCATTTAAAATCAATACGATCAAGATTAAAATCAAGATTCGGGGGGTATCCTCGATCAACCTCAACCCCACATCTAACCTTGCCATGTTTGACAAGACCCCAATCGGACTTACGCATAAGCCTCCTAAATCCCCCACAGTTTGGGGACTTGCTGATTGTCCCCAAATATCATGGTTCCCAGGGCAGAATCGAAATTTTTGCGTAAGTCCTGTCTTATCTTCTCTTAATTGAAATCATTTAAGTCTTTGTTTAGTCTTTTAAGTAAGCTATTGCTGTTATGAACCTTGATAATCAACAAGCCGTCGCCGCGGCCCTGAAGCAACTCATGGAAGTGGTTGCCCAATTACGATCGCCGGAGGGTGGTTGCCCATGGATTTGGCCCAAACCCCAGAAAGTTTGACCCCCTACGTCATTGAAGAGGCCTATGAGGTGGTAGATGCAATTAAGCGAGGAGATCGCGCGGAAATTGCCGAAGAATTGGGGGACTTATTACTACAAGTCGTGTTACAAGCCCAAATTGCCAGCGAAGAGGGTCATTTCACCATGGCGGATATTACCCAGGGCATTACTGATAAAATGATTCGCCGCCATCCCCATGTGTTTGGGGATCTTCCCACTAACGATGTGGAAGAAGTGAAAGCTAACTGGGCTGCCATTAAAGCCCAGGAAAAAGGTCAGCAAGGTAGCCCGGGATTAAGCGATCGCTTAGGCCGCTATAACCGCACCTTACCCCCCATCAGCAGTAGTTTGAAAATCTCCCAAAAAGCAGCCCAAGCCGGTTTGGAATGGGAAAATGTGGAGGGAGTCTGGGAAAAATTTGACGAAGAATTGGCGGAGTTAAAAGAAGCGATCGTTGACGGCGATCGGGCCCATCAAGAATCGGAATTGGGGGATTTATTGTTTACCATCATTAATCTGGCCCGTTGGTATGACCTGGATCCCAACGAAGCTCTAAGGGGAACCAATCAACGCTTAATCGATCGTATTGCCAAAATTGAAACCATGATCGATCGTCCAATTTCTGAATATACCCTAGGGGAATTAGATGCCCTCTGGACTCAAGCAAAAGCCGCATTAAACCAAAATTAATTGAACGATTTTTCCTATGGCTAAAACCTTGTTGATTATTTTCCTTGTGGGTCTCACTACTTTGATGACTAGTTGTGAATCTATGCCCCAGAGTTCAGATACCCCTAACGGCATACCGCCGCAAGCTCGCACTGTTGCAGGTTCAAGTTCAGAAATGTCTGCTTTCGACCAAACCACCGCCAGCGATCGCCCACAAACAACGGATCAAATTTTAGCCCAGGCCCTAGGGAATCAAAAAAGCGACATTCAAGTTAAAGGGCAAGGGAAAGTTAAAAAATTCTGCCCGACGATCGCGAGGGGAGTCAACATCAAAAATTTATTTTAGAATTAAATTCTGGCCAAACCCTCCTTGTAGCCCACAACATTGATTTAGCCCCTAGGATTCAAGGCTTAAAGGAAGGAGATCTCATCAAATTCAATGGTGAATACGAGTGGAACGATCGCGGAGGGATTCTGCACTGGACTCACCATGATCCCGATGGCAACCATGAAGACGGTTGGTTAGAACATCAAGGCCAAAAATATCAATAAATCAAAATCCATTGAGACTGGCGATCGTTAGAGGGCAGCAATAGTTATCTCTCTATCGTCTCTGTTCGATATCCCTATAAAGTTAGGTCGAGACCCCAGCTGAAATTATTCCCCCTATTGCAAAAGCCTTGTTATATCAACATTTCAAGAAATTAAAACCACATTGGCATAGGGGTAAAGATTGATCATAAATTAAAAACATCGAAAGGAAGAGAACAAAAGTTTAAACCCGATCGCAACCAAGTAGCAGGTAGCCTAAGGAATAAGAATTTAATAACATCTAAAACTTAAATATCGATGGGTTACGCTCCCTTGAAGGATACCCTACAAATTTCTAAGTTATTTAATTCACGATCCTAACTGGTAAGGCAGCAGCTA
>JAAUPO010000123.1 GCA_012033095.1 Synechococcaceae cyanobacterium RL_1_2
TGGATTTTGGTACTCATACGTCCCTTACTACGACCGATGCCTTGGTCTCCATCTTTTTTTGACTCCAGCACCTAACTACAGGACAAAAACCTTAAACCCTTGCCCCACAATTGCTTTAACGAAATTGGTTGTAATCCTTGTCACGTAAAGCTCTTAGACCTATTTACAGTTTTTTGCCGCAACTTTTGTCCTAGTAGTTAGCTCCAGCACTATGTTGATGGCCATGCACCACCATGGAATCCAGCATCGCATATTCATTATATAGTCAATTTAATTTAAGATGGGATATTTTTCCTCGACATACAATGCTTTCAACTCTATCTATTTCCCCTAATTATTTAAAAAGACTATATATAGCAATCCTAAATGAGATGTGGCAATTGAGCACATTGAAAGCCAAGTCTAGTAAGCATCTTCATGGCATGACCTAGTTAGGACTGCTATACGAAAGCACTGCTTCTACAAAGAGACGATTTATTTTTTTTGCTGTCTCCTCAATCGTTTCTTTCCTGCCAGGCCTAACGACAGGACAAAAACCTTAAACCCTTGCGACACAAGCACTCTAGCAAAGTTGGCTGTAATCTTTACCTGATAAAGCTCTCAGACATATTTAAAGTTTTTTGACACAACTTTTGTCCTAGTAGTTAGCTGCCAGGCAGTAAATCTTTGATTCTCGGCCATTGGTCATCTCTGAGAGTAATAACGACTGGAGACCCATAGCACACACCTCTTTTTGAGTATTGAGTCTTAACTTTAGTGTTTGCTTCACTTCCATGTCTATTTGATGACACGCCCTAAATAATGGGAATAAAACTGGCTGTAATGCTGACTAAATGGGAAAATTTTAATTTCCGGATAAAAAATCTATTTTTTTTGTTCAAAAATTTTAGGTGGCACATTATTTTAGACCAGTTAAGGAAATATTCTCCATAATTTTGGAGTCTAAGCCATAGACATCTATCTACCTCAAATCATTAATTAGGGCCTTTACCATGAATACTAACTTTCTTAATTGTGAAGCAATTGAACAAGATCCCTTTGTTGAACCCACTGACCCTAAAGAATTGGAGCTGACCCAGGATTTAGAGTTAATTTTTGAACAGGAATTAACTGCTCAAGTGGAATCCCGTCAGACGGCTATTAAGAGTGTTAGTGCTCGCATTGCGAAGGAAGTTACTCGCATTTGCGAAAAAAGCCAACGCATCCAGCGATCGGGGGAAATCAGATATTGGGAATTGTCCCTAGGCCGTCAACGTATCCAAAAATGCTTACATTTCTATAAGCTTGGCTCGAAAAAAGCACGGGTAGAGCTACACAATAAATTAAGTGTGATCGTTTACCGTTATATTGCCCCTAGTTCGGCTCACCTGGGTTTTAATGGACGATATAATTTAATTGAGGATTTTCTTCAGGATTTTTACGCGGAATCCCTAAAGTTGTTTCGGCGAGAACATCATATGGAGGAGGAGTATCAACCCCGGGGACTGCTTGCCCTAGCTGAATATATGGCTTTTACGGAACAGTATGCTAAACGCCGTATCCACCTGCGACCAGGCTATTCCCAGCAGTTAATTATTTTGCGGGCCCAAACCTTTGCCCGTCGTTTACCCAAAGAGGCGGTGGTGGACATTGAGCAGGCCACGGAGTTTAGTAAGGGGGAGGATGGGGGCGATTCTGCTAAATCAAGTCTTTGGCATGAGCTACGGCAAAAATTGGTGGCGGATGTAGATGATGGGGATCAACCGGTGATCCGCGATCGCTTACTTAATGCGTTGTACACCTATTTAACGGATCATGGCTATCAAGATTGTGCGGATTATTTAACCCTTAAATTAGAGGATCTAACCGCTAGTGAAATCGATGAAATTTTGAATATTACTCCCCGTCAAAGGGATTATTTGCAACAACGGTTTAAATATCATGTGGAAAAATTTGCTCGCTCTTCCCATTGGGAATTAGTTCATCAATGGCTAGGGGCTGACCTCGACCATCGTTTAGGTATGACCTATAGTCAGTGGGAACAATTCCACAAAACCCTGGAACCGGTACAGCAACAAATTTTAGAGTTGAAGCGGGCCAAGGAACTCAGCGATCGCGACATTGCGAAAACTATTGGATTGACCCTGAAAAAGATAGAAAAACAATGGTCTAAAATCCTTGAGCAAGCTTGGCAAATCCGCAATGAACCTAGTTAAATTAGGACTTACGCCCAAGCCCCCTAAATCCCCCAAGGATGGTGGACTTGCTTGAACGATTATCCCCAAATATCCTGGTTCCCAGGACAGCGTCGAAATTGTTGCGTAAAGTCCTGTAAATATTGGGCAAGCGATCGCACCATGGCCCAGGGGCACAACCCATACCAAATATGAAAATCAACATTGCAGATCCCATAATTAGGGTTGAGGCAACTCCAAGCCGCTCATCCCATAATCATCAAAGTTAATCTGTCGAATCTGTTTAAACTATCGTTGTTTTTTTATTTGGTGTCACTTAGGAAAATGGTTTCAGGACAAGGCTTATCCTGTTCGATCGAGGGGACAGTCCACTGGGGACGACATAAAAACCATCTCCTAAATTACCTTGATCCCCATACCGCTCTAAAGGTATCTTTTTGTTAGATTATTAAATTATCAAATTAAATTATCAAATTAATTATTAGGGCGTGTCATCCATTAGCGTTAAAACGTTGATCCTGAGCCAGGTTTAGAAAATATAGTTTATAGTTTTAAACTAAAATCCTTAGCTAAGAAGAGTTTCAGGTTTGAATGATGACAGTCCCTAAATTACCCTAAATTAAATTAGATTTACCATAATCCTCGTGCCTAAGGGCTAATCCCTGTGACTAAACTGATCCTCACCACGATCGCTAAAATTTTGCTGTTATCCATCGCCATTTCCCTTGGGATTAAATCTAGTTCCCACCTAGGGACAGTGCAAGGAAATAACGCGATCGCGATAGTTATGATCTTGACCCCAAGCGTAATCCTGGCATTGTTGTTTTGGCAGCGACAATCATCCCCATCCTAGGCAAAACCACCAAAGATCGCAGATACCATCCATCGTGCTTAAGCTTTAATAACATTTTTCAAGTTTAATTTTGATCCCCCACAAAATTAATTACAATCACTGTACATAAAATTTTGGGGGTCAGCGATCGTGAATTTTGGCAAATGGTTTGGATTTATAATAATTGTCATTTCCCTATATGTACTCTGGGAAATCAGGCAATTACTATTACTAATCTTCACAGCAATTATTCTTGCCAATGCCCTTACTCTCCTCGTCAATCAAGTGCAAAGCTTAGGAGAGAAGATTGTTAGCCGTCTTGGTTTAAAACCTATTGCCGGTCATATCGGCCGGGGGTATAGTATTGCCCTCAGTTTTGGTCTAGTGGTGCTAGCGATTTCGATCTTTTTTTCCCTCCTTGCCCCTCCTTTTGTTACACAATTTGAACAATTAACCGAGCTATTTCCCAAAGCAATTAACCAATTAATTGAATTACTTGAAGGCTTTAGGGATAACCTCTCCCCTGATACTCAACTACTGCTACCAGATATCAAAGATATTGGGGCCCAACTTACTGCCAAAACGACGGATCTCGCCCAAACCCTAATCGATCAAGGCTGGTTTGTACTCTCCAATGGGGTAGGCGTATTACTCAATATGCTTTTGCTGTTAGTACTAACGATTATGTTTCTCGCAGACCCCCAGACCTATAGAAAAGGATTTATTCGATTTTTCCCTCCTTTTATCGGCGGCGGGTAGATGAAATTTTAAGCCTTTGCGATGAAGCCTTAAAAGGTTGGTTAATTGGCATTTTATTCAATATGCTATTTATCGCCCTGCTTAGCTTTATTGGCCTATTAATTTTAAATATTAGTTTCCCCCTCGCCCTAGCAGTTTTTGCGGGGTTACTAACTTTTATTCCCAACGTGGGCCCTGCTTTAAGTGTCATTGCCCCCATGGTTATCACCCTCCAAGATGCCCCTTGGAAGGCTTTAGCCGTACTGATTTTATATATCATAATCCAACAAGTCGAAAGTAATTTTTTAACCCCCTATGTCATGGCCCAACGGGTCAATTTAGCTCCGGCAATTACGTTACTATCCCAAATTTTCTTTGCTACTTTTTTTGGTTTTTTAGGTTTATTTTTAGCGTTGCCCCTAACGGTGGTGGCCCAGGTTTGGATTCAGCAACTATTAATCAAAGATATCCTCGATCGCTGGGATGAGGCTTTACCCCGTACCTTTCCAGTCCAGGCCAATCTCCTAAGCAGTGCTTCTCCCCCACCAGAGATTAGAGGCTCCTCCTTCACTGTGCCCCAACAACCCTCCGACCAACGCGATCGTTAATGGTAAAAATTCCAAAAACTTAAAAAACTGAAAGAAACGGTAGTCCTATACAAGTAAGGATCAGGAAGATTAAACCCCTTGATAATCAATTATCCTGGGTCTAAATATCCTTACAGCTTTAGCACTACCAAAAAACTAGGGTCTGTAATCATTTCAACCTGAAACTCTTCTTAGGAATAAGAAATTAATAACATCTAAAACTTATAGTCAATTTAATTTAGTATGGGGTGGCTGTTCCTCTCAATGGAATGTTTTCAGATCTATTTGTTTCCCCTAATTATTTAAAAAGACTATAAATCCCCATTAGGTTACCTTCACTCGCAGGAGACCCCATAAATCGCTAAGTTATTTAATTCACGATCCTTAGCGAAGGGCAATGTTTTTGATCAAATTTTGGCTGATCGCCACATCAGGGTAGATCCCATACTTAGGCCGACAATATTGGGTAGCCATGCGGCAACAAAAGGAGATACTACCCCCCATACTCCCATGGCAGAAGACAGGAAATTAAATAAATAATAAAAAAAGATAATGCCGATACAGATGCCAAAGCTAGTGGCTCGGCTAGTATCCTGGGGCCTGACCCCTAGGGCTGCTCCCACTAGACCAAACACGATGCAAATAAAAGGCACTGCTATTTTTTGTTGAATGCGCACTTCTAATTTACGGATAGCTTTGACTTCCCCCCCCAACCGCATCAATTCTAGTTGTTGCTGGGCCTGGGAAATAGACATTTCATTAAAATCCCGAGTGTGTTGGGTTAATTCCATCGGGGCTTTGGGGAGAGCTAACTGTTGATGTTCAAATTGCACTAAATTTTGGGCAGAGCCATCGGAACTAAGAAAGTAAATGGTGCCATTGTAAAAGTCCCAGAGGTTTTCTTCCGTATTCCATTCTGCGGTGGGGGCGTTAATGATTTGGCTAACTTCGGGTTTAGAGCGATCGAGGATGGTCAAATTTTTCATTAGGGTTCCGTCATACTCCTCTGCATAGAATAGACGTACTAGAACGCTCTCCCCATCTTTTTTTTGGTACTCAGGATAGATAATATTACGCTCTTTAAGGGTGGTTTTAATGTTGCCAAAAGCTTTATCCATCGTGATACCAGCTTGATAATTGGCCATGGGTGCGACGATGTCATTAACGATGAAGGCAAAACCACTAATTAATAACCCCATCAAAAGCGCGGGGATAATTAAGCGATAGGGGTGAATGCCCACACTTTTGAAAGCGATGGTTTCACTATCACTGGACAGACGACTATAGGCCATCAGCGTTGCTAATAAGATCGCCATGGGAAATGCTAACACAATAAATTCTGGCATTCTTAAAAACAGCA
The DNA here is from genome assembly GCA_012033095.1 of Synechococcaceae cyanobacterium RL_1_2. Lineage (GTDB taxonomy): Bacteria > Cyanobacteriota > Cyanobacteriia > Cyanobacteriales > JAAUPO01 > JAAUPO01. Next base: position 5,692 of record JAAUPO010000123.1, read on the forward strand.
CTTGCATGGCCATGGACAGGGGAAAGCCATATTCTGTCACCCGCCGCACCATGTCAAATACACTGCCGATCGCGATGCCGAGGGAGGAAAATAACCCCAAACCAAACAGGAAGGGCAATAACATTTCTTTTAATAAATAGCGATCGAGGATGGATAATCCCATGAAATCCCTTGAAAATCTGGTGAGCTTAATTAATCATTATCAATAATTGTGACCGCTATTGATCGTAAATGGCACCCCATTGGGTTTGGGCGTGGAAAAATCTAAAGGTCAACCAGTCAACCAGTGGTAAGTAGCTTAAAAGAGTTTGAGTACCCCTAGTAAATGATCAAAGTATGGTTCGAGGGTGGATGGTTTGATCGGGGAGTGATTAAGTTAACACTATGGTGTTTGAGATAGCCAATGGCGGCCACCATGGCATTCAGGGGGACAGCCATTACTTGATACAGTTGGCGCATATATTGAGTACCTTCAGGATTTGTAAATTCAGGTTTTTTACCACGATCGCATAGCTAATACACCGTAAAAAATGCCATAGATCCAGCCAACAAGCTTTTTCCCTTGTGGCCGGGTACAGGCCTCCCCCGGGTTGGGTCAGTACCGGAAATTCCTGTAATAAATCCTGGCGGGCCCGATCAATTAATTGGGGAGCTTGCTCCCGTAGCTGGATCAATAAATCATACTGGGACTGATCAATTAGCTGTTGTTGTTTTAACTGCTCCAACTCCTGATTATCTAAAAAAACTTTCCGTTCATTCGCCGCCACCAAACAAGTTTGGGTGGGAGGGGCAATATCAGTCCAACTTTGGGGGGTGATCAGTTGGGCTTTGGGTAGCAGATTATTGATGACAGTGGATAACTCCATAGGGTCAAACGTAGAATTGAGGTTGATAACAATGAAGGCGAATGAAGGGTACAAGGGCTATTTCCCCAGCAATAGTTTAATGTGTAGCCAAGGATCGCTACAGGATTAAGCTGTTGTCAGGATTAATCCCAAATCCGCCCAGTAAGATAAGGAAATTGTTGAAGCCATTAATCTCAGCAACAATAGCAACAATTGAGATAAAGATTATTTTCCCATACTAAACAAAACAGTTTTGGTATAAATGATTTGAATTGTTCCCTTACAAGATCTAGGGTAAAGGATCAAACCCATAGATCGTGAATTAAATAACTTAGAAATTTGTAGAGTATCCTTCAAGGGAGTGTAACCCATCGATATTTAAGTTTTAGATGTTA
>JAAUPO010000124.1 GCA_012033095.1 Synechococcaceae cyanobacterium RL_1_2
CTGTAAATGTTCCACTAATAATTGAGCAGCGGCTAATTCGCGATCGTGGCGTTGGCCATAACGAAAGGATAGGGCAAATCACTTCATAACCATCCTGAAGGGCGATCGCAGCGGTTGGTAGCCGAATCTAGCCCTCCAGATAAGAGGACAACAGCTTTTTTCGCCATGGTAATTTTCTTCTCCTAAAATTTGGGGGAGAGCTCAGGTTTGGTTGATATCCACCCTCAATTATCTCTATCCCTCGATGGGCACAATCTTGATTTTAACAATGGCTGGCCACCATCGCCCATACTCCACGCCCCAGTTCGATGCTCAATTTTTATAAAAGTTTTACAATATTATCGAGCTTGTTAATCAATATTTGGGGATTAGCCTGTTCTCGATCGACCATATTACCAATCCCGGTTACTTGTAATTTAATGGCTCGATTAACGTCGAAATGGCGATCATGTTCCATGGTACTACTGCCCTCTGCCCATAACTCCCCTAAGCGATCGCGCAGAGCCATAAACGTATCAGGATCATCAAAATTCACTAGGGTAAAATAGCGATCAATGCCCAGGGTTTCCACGGCTAAACCATACACATCAAACTTAAGTTGGGGGCTGCGGGGAAATTTTACTAAATAACCTTCCACCGTTAAATTTTGTTCATGGTTATTAACCACGCTATCTACAACTTTTACCGGCTCTAATAACTGTAAATGGATGGGTTGCTGGGGAAAGGGTTGTTGTTGGTAGTGAACTTGGACAATATCCCCCCGATATAAATTTTGGGCATAATTGGGATCTTTGACATAAATAGGCAACACGCGATCGCGATACTCCACCACTAAAATTTTGTTATCCTCACTGGCAAAATGCACCTTAGCTGTAATGGTATCTTCATCGGCTAACGAACCCAAATCAACGGAATCCTCCTTAGGAAAATCGACCCTTTCCCATGGTTCAGTCACCTTAATTGAGCTTAAAAAAATATGGGGTTGGGGACTAGGGTTTTTTAAAATCTTACCCGTAATACAGACGCGATCGTGGCGTTTCGTCTGGTCTAAAACCCTTAATAGGGCTTCATTATCACTTACTAAGGAATAAAAACGATAGTTAAAAAAATTCTCTGGCTCCCGCACCGTTAACACATACAGCCCAGTCCCCCCCTACTGCCATGGATCTCGCCAATTAACCCTTCTTCCCCCAGTAAGGTTTCAATCCTTTGATCCTGTAAACCTTCATAATTACTTTCTTCATAGCCACACCCTGGATCGGCCATAGTTAAGTTGGCCGTTAGCACCGTAATTAAAAATAGGGCGATCGCGATCGAGGCATATTTTAAAAATTTCATGGTTTAAACAAACGATGCAACTACAATGTCGGGGATAAAAGGGGACAAACAAGTTCAACTTGTCCTCAATGGCTATGTTTAATGATAGGTCAATTAAAATTCGTTTAGCTTAATTTAACCTAAGCAAAAAGCAAAATTCAGAGTAAATCAAAACTAATTACGACCTTTGCCGTACTAATCCTAATCCCTATCCCACCAAACATTATCTTGTATGGCCATCGTGAAACTACTGGCTATTCAAGGACTTTGAAGAAACAAAATCAACTTATTTCAGATTTTTATCAAAAGATAGCGATCGCCCCAAAAAACACCTAAGGATTGAATTATTGAAGCGATCTCGCCCATTCCCTGTTATCCCAAAACCGCTTCGTATAGTATGGCAACGTAACGTTTATCTCCATGGTTGCCTAAAATAATGCCCCCAAATATGTGCTTATTTTACTTAGCGGACTTAGTATAAAAGTACCAAATATTGCGGTAGTGAATCAATTAAATGTGGGACTGATAAAATAGAGAGACTAATAAACTAAAAATGAAGCAATGGAATGGCCCCTGTGCGGTCATAGCAAAGCCCATAAACACGGCAAGATGCCCCATGGACATCAACGCTATCTTTGTCCCGGTTGCCACCAAACCTTTTCCGAATCCTTCGATAGTCTTTACTACCGTCGTCACGTAAGTCCTGAGAAAATTCGCCAAGTCCTGCAAGCCCACAGTGAAGGCAGTAGTTTGCGAGGCATTAGCCGCACCACTCAACTGGCATATAACACAGTGGTCAGTATCATTAGAGCGGCCAGCCAAAGGGCACAGTTATTACACAATCAAGAGGTTCAAGGAGTGGAAACCGAAGAGGTCATGGCGGATGAAATGTGGTCATTCGTTTTAAAAAACAGAAACAATGCACAACGGAGGAAGTGAACCAGGGAGATTGTTGGATTGGAATGAGTCTTGCCAGCTCTAGTGGATTGATTCTGTCCGCCTGTGTAGGCAAGCATACCGATACATTCATCGAGCAATTAGTTATCAACACGGAAGGGAAGACCCCCTGCAAACAGATGAATATGGATGATTGGGGTGGATATAAACGAGTGTTGCCACCTGAGATTGAACATTACATCGGCAAAGACAAGACACAGCCAGCGAACAAATGGAACGGTGTAGCAACAAACGGGAGTTGCATCGACGACAGAATAAGTTTGGCAAGGTGTGGGAACAAACGAAAATGACGACTCGATTAGTGGTAAGTTACTTCAACTGGATTTGGCAACACAGTCGCTTTAAAACCACGGCGGCTCAGCGAGCAGGATTAACGACTCGATTGTGGCATTGGCATGACATTGCTATTTATCCCACATTAATTTGACGCACTACCAATTTTTCTATTAATTATCAAAATAATGACTTATCGCCAAAAGGTCGATTAATATGCAAAAACTCAATATTAATGGTGTGTATAGGTGGAAGTATTGGTAAACATGCAGTTAATGACCGAGATGTTACCTGTAATCAACAGATAAATGCGATCACACCTTACTTACAAGACATCTCTAAATTCATCTTTTTTACTATGGGAGATACTTTTTTCCAGAAGAAGATAATCAAGAATGCTGGAGGTTCTGCAACTCCAATCATCAATAAAAGTAAGTGGTCATCTATTCCAATTCCTCTCGCCCCACTTGCAGAACAAAAACGGATTGTGGAGAAGGTCGATCGCTTGATGAAGATGTGTGATCAACTCGAAAGTAGTATTGAGCAACGGACGGATAAACAAACCCAATTATTAAACGCTGTCATGGCAAACATCTAACCCGATCAAATCATAGACCAGCCTCTCCTGAATACCTAAGAGCTGATGTATCAAGCCCCCCTGCCCCCGATTCTGGGGGAGCAATTCCTGAAAGATCATTAACAGTTCCCCAAATGTGGGGGATTTAGGGGGCATAAACAGCCTGTAAAATGGTATGATGACCATGTTTGATTTAGTCGGTAATGTTAATACCTCTACGTTTTAAGACCGTAGAAAAGATCCGGTAATTTGATTTTTGCGCTAATACATAGTGAGGGAGTAACAGTTGATTGAGTTGATTGTTCTTGTTCTATTCATAACTTGCTGCTACTAAATCTTCATGGAAGCCTCTAGGAAAAAAAAGAAATATTTACCTTGGATAATTCTCGCGATCGCGTTAGGTGTAGGAGGTCTAACCTAGGTTACTGAAAGGGAGATCCCAACAGGGGGATAAAGATCCCCTAGCCGATTACACCATGGAAGTAGTGGCCCAGGATTTAAGCGTTACCATTGAGGCCAGTGGCACGGTAGAACCAATCCAGAGCGTTAATGTTAGCCCCAAAATTCAGGGTAGATTAGCTAGTCTTAGGGTGGATCAAGGAAATTTTGTGCAGGCGGGGCAAATTATTGCGGTGATGGAAAATGAAGAAGCCCAGGTGCAGGTTCAGCAAGCCGAGGCTAATTTATCCCAAGAGATCGCCAATTTAAAGACCGCAGAGATCAATATTCCGGCGGAGGCCTCCCAAGCCCAGGTGCGGTTAGAACAAGCAGAAGCCCGATTAAGGGAAAGACAGCAAAGCCTCCCCAAGGAATTGGAGCAGTTAAAATTTCAAATAAAGTCCGCAGAATCCCGTTTAGCTTTGGCCCAAAAAAGATTGGATCGCTATAGCTTCTTGCAGGAAGAAGGGGCGATCGAGAGCGATCGTTTAGACGAAACCCAAGATGAATATAATCGAGCGTTGACTAACCTTCAGGAAATACAACAAAAACTTTCTAGTCTCCAAAATACCCAAAGCCCAGAACTATCCCAGTTGACCGCCGCCGCCGAGGAGGCCCGTTTAATTGCGCAACAACAACAAAACAATAGCCGCGATCGTCTCAATCAATCAGTGGCCGCCAGGGATGAAGCCCTCGCCCAATTAGAACTAAGGCGGGTACAGTTGCGGGATACCTTCATTAAAGCCCCCTTCTCCGGGATTGTGACCCAGCGTTATGCGGTCGAAGGAGCCTTTGTTACCCCCACCACTTCCGCTTCCAATACGGCTTCCGCGACCTCTAGTTCCATTATCGCCCTAGCCAAAGGATTAGAAGTAATTGCCCAAATTCCGGAGGTGGACATTGCTCGCCTCACCCCAGGTCAAAAAGTAGAGATTAGGGCCGATGCTTACCCCAGAGGACACTTTTAACGGCACCATTAAAACGATCGCCCCAGAGGCCATTGTGGATCAAAATGTCACTTCCTTTGAAGTAACCATCTCGTTGGAAAATGGCCAGGATAAACTGCGATCTAAAATGAATGTAGATATTACGTTTATTACTAATCCCGTTACAAATGCGGTAGTAGTGCCGACGGTGGCCATTGTGATCCAAGAAGGACAACCAGGGATTTATGTAGTCGGAGAGGATAATCAACCCGCATTTACCCCCGTTACCCTCGGCATCACCGTGGAAGATCAAACCCAAATTTTGCAAGGGATTACTGCGGGGGAACGTATTTTTATCGAGTTACCTAACAATAACCAACAAAACCGACCAGACTAATGGTGATACCACAGGATAATTTAATCACCATCGCGATCGCTTAAATTGAACTTTGGCCGTCTGATCCGCTATGGGGTAATTTGATTAATCTCTTCAGAGAATGGAGGAAAGAGCCACAAGTAATAATTATTTAGTTATTTCGTTATTTAATTAATTATTTATTTAGGGTCTGTCATCATCTAAACCTGAAACTCTTCTTAGCTAAGGATTTCAGTTTAAATTTCAGTTTAAAACTATACTTTCTGAACCTGGCTCAGGATAAACGTTTTAATGCTAATTGATGACACTCCCTAGTTATTTAATTAATTAATTATTAACGACAATTAACGACGGGGGGTAGGGCTATACATGGGAGGACGCTCATAGGTAAATTCCCGTGCATCACGATAGGTACTAATGGCTCGCAGGGAAGTATTGTAAGGATTCACCAAATCAATGGTACGAATGATCGGATCGCTAGATACCTGCTGTTCCAACATATCGTCAAACACAACCCGTAACACCGCATAATCCTTGACAACTTGATGTTCTGGATAGTTGCCGATCGGGAAACCCTTAGGCCCAAAACCGAGATCCACAAAATCCCAAGGACTCATATCATCAAAAATATCCCCGGAGTTATAGGTACTAATCTCCTCGTACACATTGGGTAATTTCTCCAGTTGTACTGGTTCAAAGTTGATTGATTCCATTGATTGGCCAAAAGCCATGGAACCCATAGAACCCATGCCCCAAAGTACCGCCGTGGTAGCTAATAACTTTTTCCAAGACATACTGTCATCTCCCACATTAATTTGTGATTAAATTTTACCTGACTATTTTATCTTTGTAGCCATGAATATTAACCTTGCCACTGCCGAATTAACCGATGTTCGTGATTATATTTTAGACTTGATCGTGGCCCATGCCTACCAAGAAGGGGATTTTACGTTGTCATCGGGGGCAAAGAGTTCCTACTATATCAACTGTAAAAAAGTAAGTTTGATGGCTACGGGAGGCTTAGGCTTAGGAAGATTATTTCTCGATTTACTACCAGAAAATACCGCAGCCGTAGCGGGTTTAACCCTAGGAGCAGACCCTTTAGTTAGTGCCGCTAGTGTGGTTTCAGCCTATCAACATCAACCTTTACCGGCTTTAATTTTACGTAAAAAGCCCAAAGGCCATGGTACTAAAGCCTACATCGAGGGCCCTGATTTACCAGCCGGTGCCGCGATTACGGTGTTAGAGGATGTGGTTACCACGGGGCAATCAGCTTTGTTTGCTGTCGAAAAATTACAAGAAGCCGGCTTTGTGGTTAATGAAATTTTGGCGATCGTCGATCGCGAACAAGGAGGAGCTGAGCTTTATCAATCCCAAGGATTAAACTTCCGTCCCCTCTTCACCATTAGTGAAGTACAAGCCCACAGCAAAAAAAACAACTAAGCTGATGGATAAAGCCCCCCTGCCCCCCATTCTGGGGGAAATCACCTGAATTTTAACAATGAAGTCCCCCAAATTGGGGGATTTAGGAGGCGACTCAACAACAGTTGATACTGTTCAGACATCCCCTTAAATAGGTTCAAATTTGATCGATTTAAAAGATTGGTTTTGTCCGGAGATTAGGGGCTAATTGGTATAATTTTAAACTTGTAAGAATTTTTGGGTTATATACGGTTTTTAGGACTAGAAAGTTATGATTCATGATATTTTCATGCCTGCCCTCAGCTCCACCATGACAGAGGGTAAAATTGTTTCCTGGGCCAAATCCCCAGGGGATAAAGTTGCAAAAGGGGAGACTGTCCTCGTCGTTGAGTCCGACAAAGCAGACATGGATGTAGAATCCTTTTATGATGGCTATCTAGCAGTGGTGATGGTGCCAGCTGGTTCCTCTGCCCCTGTGGGGGACGCGATCGCTCTGATCGCCGAAACAGAAGATGAAATTGCCGCCGCCCAAGCCCAAGCTAAGAGTAGTAGTGCTTCTGCCCCTGCTCCTACCCCTGCGGCCCCTCCAGCTCCCACGGAAACA